>JBBIUW010000227.1:0-5170 GCA_037440045.1 Sphingobacteriaceae bacterium | reverse complement strand
ATAAATATTATCTCAGCTCCTTCAATCAGTGTGAATTCAGCAACGTTATGTGCAGGCTCAACTGCAACATTAACTGCGAGTGGAGTTACAACTTATACTTGGAGTACATCATCTAATTCATCAGTTATTACTGTTGCTCCATCAAGTACTTCTGTTTATACGGTTAGTGGTAATTTAAATGGTTGTTCTACAACTGCATCACAACAAGTAACCGTAACAGTTAATTCTTTACCAAATGTTACTTTAGCTTCAATATCTGGCCCGTTATGTGTAAATAATGCCGCTGTAACTTTATCAGGAAGCCCTGTAGGAGGCGTTTATTCTGGAACAGGAGTTTCTGGTTCTTCATTCGATCCAGCTGTTTCTGGAGCAGGAACATTTACTGTAACGTATAACTATACTGATGCAAATACATGTTCTTCAACTGCTACTCAAACTGTAGATGTTAGCTTATGCACAGGAATAGAAGAATTAAATAATGGAATTGTTTCGGTTTTCCCTAATCCAACTAAAGATTTAGTTCATGTTAAACTTGATGCATCTGTGGTTAACAATGCAACAATTGAATTGTATGATGCTATCGGTAAATTAGTTATTTCAGAGAAAGCTAATCATTCAGTTACTACTTTTGTGATGACACATTATGCAAGAGGAATGTACACAATCAGAGTAATTGTTGATGGAAAACAAAGCTTAATAAAAGTAATTAAAGAATAAATTAATTATTATTAATTAAAAAGGGGTTTGCAATAGCAAACCCCTTTTTTTATGATTTTTTTATTAATATGTCTATTTAATCTTGATTCTTATTTTCTTACATAATTTGCAAAAAACTTACATATCTCCTTTCTTTTTAGATAAATCGAATTATAGTAATTTATTTTTTTATAACTTGTCTGGTAGTAGATGTAGAGAAGACTATGGCAAAAAATAAAAAAGATAGAATTGATGTAAATATTTTTAAATCATTATTTGAAAATTCATTGAGTGGCATTTTGTATGGAAATCCTGATGATGGAAACATCTATGATTCTAATCAAGCAGCCGCTGATATGTTTGGATATACTATTGAAAAATTAAATCAGTTAAACCGGAATGATATATTTGATTTTAAACACAATTCGATGGTTCACTCTTTAAAACAAAGAGCAGAAAATGGTTCTGCTAAAGGGGAACTGATAGGTGTTAGAAAAAATGGAGAAAGATTTCCGTGTGAATTTACCTCATCAGTTTTTAAAAATAAAGACGGAGAAAACAGAACTTGTACTATTTTAAATGATATATCAGATAGAAGAAAAAAAGAAGAAGAAATTACAATGTTGTTGGATGATACAGAGGAGAATTTTGTATTAATAGATAAAAAATTAAACATCGTTTCTTTTAATAAAAAGTTTAAAGAAAATTATCAGCATTTTTATAATAAAGACGTAGAAAAAGGTGTAAGTATATTAGATTATGCGAAGCATGAAAGGTTAGATTTAGTAAAGAATATTTATGAAAAAGTATTGTTAGGTGAGACGATTGAGGATGAAATGGCTATTACCGTTTCAGAAAATGATACACAGTATTTTATAAATCTGTATAAGCCTGCTAAGGATAATTTAGGGAATGTAATAGGTGTGTTTTTTACGAGTAGAAATATTACACGAAAAAAAATGGCTTTAATTCAAGCTGAAGTTGAGCAGAGAAATAGAGAAGCTTTGATTAATACAACCGAAGATCTACTTTGGAGTATTGATAGAGATTATAGATTAATTGCGGGTAATAGACCATTTATAAATACTATGAAAAAAACTTCTGGTTTAGATCTTAAACCTGGAGATAACCTATTACTAAAAAAACATTATAATGTAGATTTTATTGAAAAATGGGAAAAATTATATAATAGGGCGATAAATGGAGAACGTTTTAAAATTGAGATGTATTCTCCAGATATGCCCCATATAAAAAGGGTTTGTATCGAAACAAGTTTAAATCCGATTTATGATGGGAGTGAAATAGTTGGTGTTGCTTGTTATTCAAGGGATGTGACTAAATTTAAAGAAAACTATGAAGAATTGAGACTTAAAAAAGAGGAAATAAGAATAAATCATGAACAGCTTTCAAATCTTACAGATTCAATTGATACCATTGTATATCAATTTGAAATTGATGCGTCAGGAAAAATGACATTTCCTTTTGTAAGTAAGAGTGTTAAAAAAATAATACATGACATTGATATTGATTTATTAAAAACAGATGGAACCTATGCATTTAAATTTGTGCATCCTGATGACAAAGAAATTTTAATAAAATCAATTATTCATTCTAAAGATAGTATGACTGATTGGCGTCACGAGTATAGAATGATTTTAAATTCTGGTTCTGTTATATGGATTAAAGGTGCATCACATCCTACATTAAAAGAAGATGGAAGAGTAGTATGGTATGGTTATTTATTGGATATTACAGACAGAAAAATTAATGAAGATAAATTAAGAATTTCTAATGAGCGTTACGATATCATTGCTAAGGCAACAAATGATACTATTTGGGATATAGATTTTATAAATCATAAAATAGTTTGGAATAAAGGTATAAAAGGTATTTATGGTTATTGCGAAAATGAACCTAATATTAATAACCCAAATTGGTGGTACACGAAAATTCATCCTGAGGATGTTGAACGAGTTAAAAAAGCATCAGATACATGGATAAAAAGTAAGACACCTAGATTTGAGATAGAATACCGATTTTTATGTGCAGATAATACATACAAATATGTGCATGATAGAGCTTTTCAGGTTTTAGATGATAATAATAACATAATTCGATTAATAGGCGCAATGCAAGATATTACTGAGCGTAAATTAGCTGAAGCAAAGTATTATGAAAGTGAATTGAGATTCAAAAAAATATTTGAAGCAGATCCTGAATGTGTAAAAATAGTTGATTCTAAAGGTAGTTTACTTGAAATGAATAAAACAGGATTAGACATGTTAGAGATAAATTCGATTGAAGATGCTAATCAATTTGGACTGTTTAATTTTATTTCACCTAAATTTCGAGATGATTATATTGCTTTATATCAAAAAGTAATGGAGGGTAAGGATGCCTACCTTGAATACGAGGCTGTTGGATTAAGGGGTACTAAAAGATGGATGGAAACTAATGCGGTTCCAATTAAAAACATAAATGGAGCAGTAGATATGATGCTAAGCGTTACGCATGATATTACAGAAAGAAAAAAAGAGGAACATCACTTAAAATTATTAGAATCGGTGATTACAAATACAAACGATTCAGTTATGATTACAGAAGCGGAACCATTTGATGAGCCGGGCCCAAGAATTGTTTATGTAAATGATGCATTTACCAGAATGACAGGGTACACATTTGAAGAGGTTTTAGGTAAATCACCACGCTTTCTTCAAGGTGCAAAAACAGATAGAGACGAATTAAAGCGTTTAAGCACTGCCATGCGAAAATGGGAGACGTATGAGACAACTATAGTTAATTATAAAAAAAATGGCGAAGAATATTGGGTAAATTTTTCGGTAAAGCCAGTTGCAGATGATACAGGTTGGTACACTCATTGGATTGCGGTTGAACGAGATGTAACTCAGCAAAAACATAATGAACAAGAAAGAGATCAAATGGTGTATGAGCTATCGCAGAATATCAAAGATTTAAAACATTTTTCTTATGTAACGTCTCATAATTTAAGAGCTCCTATTGCTAATTTGTTAGGATTAACAAGCTTAATAGACCAATATAAAGTAAGTAGTAAATCTTTGAAACAAATTTTAGACGGTATCAAACAATCAGCCTTAATGTTTGATGATACAGTGAAAGATTTAACTCAGGTTTTAGTTATAAAAGATCAAACCAATATTGTAAAAGAAGTTGTTTATTTTGTGTCTGTTATAGAAAATGTTTTAAAACAATTAAGTATAAGTCTAAATGATAATGATATCAAGATTAATTATAATTTTCAAAATGCACCAAAAATTATATTTACAAATTCTTATTTAGAAAGTATTTTACTTAATTTATTTACAAATTCTATTAAATATAAATCTCATAAGCGAAAACTTAAAATCGATATTTCAACTCTAAAAAAAGATAATTATATTGAGCTAAGATTTACGGATAATGGGATAGGCATTGATGTAGAGAAGTATAAAGAAAAGATTTTTAAATTATATCAACGGTTTCACAATAATCCTGATGGTAAAGGATTAGGTTTATATTTAATTAAATCTCAAATAGAAGCTTTGGGAGGCACTGTAGATATCGACAGCAAGGTTGATGTTGGAACTACTTTTATTTTTAGATTTAAAGATTGATTTTGAAAAAATAATTAATTATTCTGAAAATACATTGCGTATGGAAATGTGAAAATCAATTGATAAACCACCAGCATCTCCATTGTAAGTATCGCCCGATAAGCCAGAGTCTCTCCATATTCTACAAATTAAAATACTAGAATAGCTTTTTCCCGTGCCACTGATGCCAACATTTCCAGCAGTTAAATCAGTTAACAAATGTTGATTTGCTGTAAATGGTCCTGTGGCAATAACAGAGCTTGTTGTTACGCTTGGAAATGTTGCAGGAGTAATTTCGTTTAATTCTGCCCAAGAATAATCTAAATTCCATTGAACATTGCCTGTTCCAGAGGCTCTAGGAACCCAATGTATGTGCGGAAATATCGTTGTGCCATTTTTCCAATTATGAGGAAGTTGTAAAGTAAAAGACATGGCTTCAACACCAGACCCATTTCTAAAAAACCAAATTTCAGGACCAACAATACCTGTTAAACTTCCTAATTGAGCAGAGTTTGAGCCTTTGTCAATAGTTACCCTTAAATCATCTTCAGTGTCTACTGATGTGTTTTGTGCCGTCATTCTTAACCAGCTAGTTCCATTCCAAAAATAAAATCCAGGCGTAACATTGTATGGCGATGTACCGGCAGTTGCTGTGTTATAAACAATTAAACTAGTTGCGGGTGAAACAACTGGACTACTTACATTAACTGCAGTTAAAGCAACACGAGGCAATAAAAGTCCTTTATCTGTATAGCTTATATCTAAGCCTGCAGATGCATCAGGATTTACGCCAGTACTGTTAATTCCAATGTTTTGACTGTAAACATTGTAGCTGAAAATTAGTGAACAAAATATTGCACTAT
>JBBIUW010000226.1:0-5176 GCA_037440045.1 Sphingobacteriaceae bacterium | reverse complement strand
AAGTCCTAATATCTTTTAGCTTTACATTGTTTTTGAGTTTAGAAACAAACGTTTGGTTAGCGCCTGAAATCATTTGAATTTGAGTCCATGTTTCTTCTTTTTCCATCAAATCCAAGCTAGCTAAACCTGCCGAGCATGCCGTAGGATTTGCCGTGTAACTATGTCCGTGAAAAAAGGTTTTGGTTTTATCATCACTCACACACGAATCATAAATAAACTGGGCACAACTAGTAACACCCAAAGGCATATAACCACCCGTTAAGCCTTTTGATAAAGAAATAATATCTGGTTTATTGACTAAATAATTACTAGCAAAAAACTCACCCGTTCTTCCAAATCCGGTCATTACTTCATCAGCTATACAAATAACTTGGTTCTCCTTACAAAGAGCAATTAGCTCGTCCAGATACTTCGCTTCATACATCATCATACCCGCCGCACCTTGTACTAAAGGTTCAAAAATAAACCCAGCTATATCGTTATGATTGGTGAACCACTGTTGTAATGTTGATTTAATTTGCTCAATATTCTCAGCATCTGGTAAAGGAATATGAATGACATCAAACAATAAATTTTCGAACGCATTATTAAACACATTACGAGCACCTACACTCATGCCTCCAAAAGTATCGCCATGATAGGCGTTTTCAAAAGCAATAAATTTTTTCTTAGAAATACCCTGATTGTGCCAATATTGCAACACCATTTTTAAGCCCACCTCAACCGCTGTAGAACCATTATCCGAATAAAATATTTTGGATTGATTTTGTGGCAAATGTCCTATTAATCGCTCAGCTAACTTCACTGCTGGTTCATGTGTAAAAGAACTAAAAATAGCATGTTCTAAAGTATGTAATTGTTCGCTTACTTTTTGTGAAATATAAGGATGACAATGCCCGTGTAAGTTAACCCACCAACTCGAAATACCATCCAATAGTTTATTTCCCTCATTATCATAAAAGTAAGCTCCCTCTCCCCTCACTATATGAACTGGAACTTCGGCATATTTTAAATGTGTAAAAGGGTGCCAAACAAACTGCTTATCTTTTTGTTGTATATCTATATTGCTCAAGGGGTGTTATTTTGATTCGAAAGTATTAAAATAATTTAATTCATTTACTATATTTATGGTCTTATAAATAAAAACACATGGACTTAGAATTTAATAAGAACGATGACAAAATGCGTTTGCTGATTTCGCAAATGGAGCAACGCTTAAATAAAATATACGAAGGCGGTGGAAAAAAACGCATCGAAAAATTACATGAACAA
Source organism: Sphingobacteriaceae bacterium (assembly GCA_037440045.1). GTDB lineage: Bacteria > Bacteroidota > Bacteroidia > B-17B0 > Aurantibacillaceae > UBA4416. The sequence continues at coordinate 3,904 of JBBIUW010000226.1, read as the reverse complement.
GGCAAAATGACGGCGCGCGAGCGTATTGATTTTTTACTAGATAAAAACACTCCGCGTTTTGAAATGGGTGCTTTTGCTGGTTACGAAATGTATCCAGAACATGGAGGATGCCCAGGTGGTGGTGTAGTTATTGTAATTGGATACGTGAGTGGCAAACAATGTATTGTGGTTGCTAATGATGCCACTGTAAAAGCAGGTGCTTGGTTTCCTATAACTGGTAAAAAGAATTTAAGAGCGCAAGAAATTGCGATGGAAAATAAATTACCTATTATTTATTTAGTAGATAGTGCAGGTGTTTATTTACCAATGCAAGATGAAATTTTCCCTGATAAAGAACACTTTGGTCGTATTTTCCGTAATAACGCTATTATGAGCGGCATGGGCATTTTGCAAATATCTGCTGTTATGGGAAGTTGTGTGGCTGGTGGTGCTTACTTACCAATTATGAGTGATGAAGCCATGATTGTAGATAAAACAGGTTCTATTTTCTTAGCTGGTTCTTACTTAGTAAAAGCAGCTATTGGCGAAAGTATTGATAACGAAACTTTAGGCGGCGCTTCTACTCACTGTGAAATTAGTGGTGTCACAGATTATAAGTGTAAAGATGATGCTGACTGCTTAACTCGTATTCGTAATATTATGAGTAAAGTTGGCGATTATGATAAAGCCGGCTTTAATAGAGAGACTCCTGCATTACCTAAAAAAGACCAAAAGGAAATGTATGGTATCCTAAACGACAAGCAATACGAAATCAGAGATATTATTGAACGCATTGTAGATAATGGAGAGCATGATGAGTATAAAGAATTATATGGTCAATCTATCGTATGTACTTATGCACGTATTGATGGTTGGGCTGTAGGGATTGTAGCTAACCAACGTAAAGTCGTAAAAAGTAAAAAAGGCGAAATGCAATTTGGTGGTGTTATTTATAGTGACAGCGCTGATAAAGCCGCTCGCTTTATTATGAATTGTAACCAAAAGAAAATTCCTTTAGTATTTTTACAAGATGCTACTGGTTTTATGGTAGGCTCTCGTAGCGAACATGGAGGCATTATTAAAGACGGTGCTAAGTTAGTTAATGCTATGGCAAACTCGGTTGTTCCTAAATTCACTATTATTTTAGGAAACTCATATGGTGCTGCAAACTATGCGATGTGTGGTAAAGCATACGACCCTCGTTTAATTGTTGGATGGCCAACTGCACAAGTAGCAGTAATGGGTGGTGCACAAGCTGCTAAAGTGTTAGTACAAATTGAAGTAGCAAGCTTACAAACTAAAGGCGAAGAAATTACTCCCGAAAAAGAAGCTGAATTATACAATAAAACCAAAAACAAATACGATGCGCAAACTACACCGTATTATGCGGCATCGCGTTTATGGTTAGATGCAATTATTGATCCGGTTGATACACGTAAAGTAATTAGTATGGGAATTGAAGCTGCTAATCATGCGCCTATTACAAAAGCATATAATGTGGGGGTTTTACAAACCTAATCTATGATTACAAAAGAAGCTATATACACACTAAAAGAACTCGATTTTGAGGATGTTAATATCCAACGAAAATCGAACGATATTGTGTATGTGACGTTTAAGGATAATTGCAATTTAGATATACCCTTACAAATGCGCTTGCTGGATTATTATAAAAAAATTACTGATAATCAATTAATGCGTTTTATGTTTTTTGCAGCAGAAAATGTGTCGCTAACCAAAGAAGCTAGAGACAATGCCGTAAAAATTGAAGACCAATCAATGCTAGGCGCAACAGCGGTTGTAGTGGATACGTTACCTTATAAATTAATCGCAAATTTTTACTTGAAATTTAATAGACCTAAAAGACCATATAAAGTTTTTAGTAAAGAAGAGGATGCTATTAAATGGCTAAAAACAATTAAGCTTTAAAATGAAAAAAACGGTTCTGTGTTATCTTTTTTTGACAGTTGCATTTAGCTGCACTTTATTGGCTCAAAAAAATATACCAGCAATTTTTAGATGGCAAGATAAAATGGCCACCAAAAATATTCATAAGCATGTTACTTTTGATACACTTATCGGTACAAGTCAAGCAACAATTCATATTCACTACAGTAATACAGCATCAAAACCTTATTTGCTACTACTTCACGGAATGGGCGCCAACGCTCGTATAAACTGGAGCAGTCAGGTAGCCGCTTTATCAAAACACTTTAATTTAATTTTACCAGATTTAATTTATTTTGGAGAGAGTTCCTCTTCTTCTGGAAATTACTCACTTGAATTTCAGGTAGAACAAATACATGAAGCCATTTTAAAACTAGGTATTCAATCAAAAATACATGTAATGGGATTTAGTTATGGCGGTTTAACAGCTGCCATGTATAATCAGCTTTATCAACCAGAGGTAATTAAATTAATTATCATTGATGGACCTGTGAAATTTTACTCTGGAGAAATGGCCGATAGCCTAGCTCATTTAGTTGGTGTAAGTTCCATCAAAAATGTAATTGTTCCATCTACCATACAAGAATTTGATGGTATGCAAAAAGCTGTATTATCTAGCTGGTTTCCGGCTACCAAAAAACTAAAACGCCAAATGCTTACCTTTTTTTTCTTGCCAACTAAAGCAGTGAGAGATGCGCAAATGGATTATTTATTTCAACGCCAAAAAACGTATCAAGAGTACAATTACAATTTAGATAAAACACCTACCCTATTGGTATGGGGAAAAAAAGATGGCGCTATTCCTATTACTGTGGGGCAAAATTTACATGCAGCCTTTCCTAATACCACTCAGTTATTAGTATTCCCAAAAGCTAAGCACGACGCCCATTTTAGAAATAGCAAACAATTAAACAAAGCAGTGATTAAATTTCTAAAAGATTAATTAGATTTGTTGTATGGAAAAAACTAAGATATTAGATTCAACCCAAATTAATCAAAAATTAAATCGTATGGCCTATCAGGTTTACGAAAATAATTTTAAAGAAAAAGAATTGTTAATTGTTGGCATTGAAGGTAATGGATATAAAGTAGCCGAAAAAATAGTAGCTATTTTAAATTCGATATCTACAATTAAAACCAAGTTGGGCAAAATAAAAATAGACAAAGAAAACCCTTGGAGTTTTGATCCTAAAATTGATTTTACAGAAAAGGATTTTGAAAACAAATCGGTTATTTTAGTGGATGATGTTTTAAATAGTGGCAAAACATTAATTTATGCTGTTAAACTATTTTTAAATAAACCTGTGAAGCAATTAAATACACTTGTTTTGGTTGATAGAAGCCATACACGATTTCCAGTAAAAGCAGATTTTGTGGGCTTATCACTATCAACAACTTTGCAGGAAAGAATTGATACTGATTTTTCTAAAAAAGGAAAAGAAGCCGTTTATTTAGTTTAATAGCGTTTTATTAGTTTACGCATCATACCCAAAACGCCCTAATAATTTGTCTGTATAACAACTATCGCTGTACTCTACATATTGATAGGTTACAATTTGTAATAAGGCTCTGGCTTGGAAATTACTTTTCTTTTTCCTTGACGAAAAAGAAACAAAAAGTCAAGAACGAATGCCAACTCCAATTCTTTTCTCACACAAAAAGCCTGCGCAGTGCCGCCGAAAAAATTGTAGTTCACACCTTTCGTTCACGTCCACGCGCTATAAAAAAACACATCTATATCTACATTAGAAAAATAAAAGCTCTAATGATAAGATTTGATTTTGTGAGCAATACTTCCCCCTTTGAAGGGGGTGTCCGCAGGACGGGGGATGTATTGCTTTTCCTTCATCATACCCAAAACGTCCTAATAATTTATCAATATAACAGCTATCGCTGTACTCTACATATTGATAGGTTACAATTTGTAATAAGGCTGTTGCTTGAAAATTACTTTCTTTTTGATCCGCAAAAAGAAAGT
>JBBIUW010000225.1:0-5186 GCA_037440045.1 Sphingobacteriaceae bacterium | reverse complement strand
ACGTATATATCTTAAAATGTTCTGATGGAACTTATTATACGGGTATTACTAATAATGTAGAAAAGAGAGTAACTGAACATAATATAGGAAATGACAAAGAATCATATACTTATTCTCGCCGACCTGTAGAATTGGCGTTTTATGAGTTGTTTACTGATTACAATTTAGCTATAGAGTGGGAAACAAGAATCAAAAAATGGAGTGTTAAAAAGAAAGAAGCACTTATAAATGGTGATTTCGATTTATTAAAACCTTTATCAAAAAAAGATTTTTCAAAGAAAAAGGATAATTAAGAACTTTTTAATCAGTTCTCGATACACCTTCCGCTAAAGCTCTAGGTACTCGAATTGACAAGTAGCATCGCTGTCACTTCGAGTGATTCGACGCAGGAGAATCGTATCGAGAAGTGGATATAAAACAGTTCTCGATACGCCTTCCGCTAAAGCTTCAGGCACTCGAACTGACAAAACCTACCTAATCTGAGATTTCAATCGCTCTACCATATTGGTTAGTTCCTCAATTTTTTGTTTTTGTTCCTCTTCAAACAAATTACGTTCGTGCAACGAAAAACACAATGAAATTAACTCCGACACTTGAAACAAGAAATTAATTTCTAATTTTTGCCATGCGCGTTGTGTATGTGTTTGCTCCTGACTAAGCACTCCAATAATTTGTTGATTATGAATAGTAGGAACAAATAGTAAGGATTGTATATTGTATTTACTTAAATACGTTTCACTTAAAGCTTTCGTGTAAATGTGATTTTGTGCGTCGTTTGCCATCACAAAAGGTTCTTTTCTTAGTAAAGTAAAAAAGTCCGCAAAATCAGTGTCATTTAATGTGTCTCCACCGCTATGTTGTTGGGTAGCTTTTATAAATAGGGTATCGCAACTAATATGCGTGGTATTATATAACCAAAAACCAGCCCTTGATACATCTAATGCATCAGCAATAATTTGTGTACACAGTTTGCCAATATTTTTTACATCACCTTTATAAATAACCGAATGACGAGCTAATAAAATCAACGAATCTTTTAATTTGTCTTCTTTAAGTTCACGCGTTTTTTCTTCGGTAATATCAATATAAACACCTTGTAAAATATAGTGCGTAGTGCAATCAATAATATTGGCATTAAACTTTAGCCATTTAATGTCATTATCTTTAGTTTTAAATCTACCAACCGATGATATGCGTTTGGTAGTTTTAAGAGCTGCTTTTAAATCTGTTTTAAAATAATCTTTGTCTTGCCCGTTAATGTTATTTAAAAACGAATCCCAGTTTTTAATTAATTCATCGGCAGTGTAGCCAAAATAAGTTTCACAATTATCCGATATAAATAAACACTCTTCTGTATAATCTAAATTTACTTTAATACTGGTAATAACACCAGGAAACGATTTGTAAAGTTCGTTTAACTCAAAGTCTTGAATATTTATAATGGATGATGGCATGGTTTAATAATTGTTTTACCAAAATGGCGTATCAAATATATTAAAACTAAGCACATACCAAAATTTAAATTATACACAGATATTGAATTGCTAAGGATGTATATGTAAGATTTATTGTATTATGTGTAAATATTTGAAAAACAAGCAAAGCCAATATTTACAATTAATTAATAAAAGAACGTTTCTCTTTCATTAAACTTTAGTGTAAATTTACCTGACCTTAAAATTTAATAGTATGAAATAGCCATGTTTGCCAAAACACATCCCGATAACTATCGGTAACAAATGACTAAACTGGCTATGCCATATGATAATAACCAACAAATAATTTAGACATATGAAAAAAATAAATATTGCCATTAATGGATTTGGAAGAATAGGAAGAGTATTTTTTAGATGTGCGTTTGCAAATCCAAACATTAATATAGTTGCTATTAACGATATTACAGATGCAGGCACATTAGCCCATTTATTGAAATATGATTCGGTACACCGTAAATTTAATGCCGAAGTAAAACACGATGCCAACCATTTATATGTTAATGGAAAAGAAATAAAAATCTTTGCGTCAAAAGACCCTGAGAGTTTACCATGGAAAGCATTAGATATTGATATTGTGATTGAATCTACAGGATTGTTTTTAGACAAAGCTTCGGCTCAAAAACATCTTAATGCAGGTGCTAAAAAAATTATTTTATCTGCTCCTGCCAAGGATGATGATATTACCACTATCGTGATGGGTGTTAATGATGAGTTATTAAAAGCAGATGATGTTATTGTTTCTAACGCTTCGTGTACAACTAATTGTGCATCACCTATGTTGCAGGTTTTAAAACAATGGGGCATTGAAGAAGCATATGTAACAACAGTACATTCATATACAGGCGACCAACGTTTACACGATGCACCTCATAAAGATTTAAGAAGAGCGCGTGCAGCAGCTATGAGTATTATACCTACTAGTACGGGTGCCGCAAAAGCCTTAGGTAAAATATTTCCTGATTTAGAAGATAAATTAGGTGGTTGTGGTATGCGTGTGCCTGTGCCAGATGGTTCATTAACCGATATTACATGTGTATTAACTCAATACCCAAGTGTTGAACAAATTAATTCGGCATTTAAGCAAGCAGCTTCCGAAGGAAGATTAAAAGGTATTTTAGAATATACAGAAGATCCATTAGTATCTACAGATGTTATAGGCAATCCGCATTCGGTTGTATTTGATAGCGATTTCACTAGCGTAGTTGGTAATTTAGTAAAGATTATTGGCTGGTATGATAATGAGTATGGCTACAGCAATCGATTGGTAGATTTAGCAATTAAAATGCAAAGCCTTTAACCGCTTTGGATTTAGAGGTTAGCGTCGAGAAAAAAATAGAGAGTTTTTTTGTCAGTTCGAGTAAGCGCTTTTTCTGTGCTGTATCGAGAACTGAGATGCCACACTTCTCGATACTCCCGATAGCTATCGGGATTTTAAAGAGGCAACTAAAAATCACTCTAAGTGACATTATATAATTTTCTTTAACGTTTTTTGTAACCTTTTTCTAAACTTGCGTTATTATCTTCATTATTTTCGCCTTTAAGCAAAACTATATGAAGAGATTAATACTCTATTTATTTTTATTTAGCACAGTCTCTTCATTTTCGCAGAGGTTAAGTGTGTCTGGTAATTTGCAGGATACCACTGCCAAAAGCCCTCTTTCAAATGCTGTAATCATGGCTATTAAGTTAATGGATTCTACTTTAGTAGATTTTACCAGGTCGGATGCTACAGGTAATTTTAAACTTAAGTCACTACCAATAGATACATATCAGGTTATTATATCTCATCCAAAATTTTCGGATATGGGATATTTTATTTTTGGAGATCATAAAAACTTAGAATATGATTTTGGTAAAATAATACTACAACCCAAAAATGTATCGTTAGATGAAGTCACTATTTTTGCTTTCAAAGATCCTGTATATTATAAAGGAGATACATTAGTTTATACTGCCGATTCGTTTAAAACAAAAGCTAATGCCACTGTAGAAGATTTATTAAAAAAACTTCCAGGATTAAAAGTAGATAAAGACGGGAAAATTACGTCACAAGGTAAAGCAGTAGATAAAGTATTAGTGGATGGTGATGAGTTTTTTGGTAGCGACCCTACTGTTGCCACTCGGAATTTAAATGCTAGTTCTATCGAATCGGTTCAGGTGTATGAAAAGAAAAGTGATGATGTAGCTAATTCAAGCACAGGAGAAGAAACACAGAAAATATTAAATCTAAAATTAAAAGACGAAGCCAAGAAAGGTTATTTTGGAAAAATAAGTGGAGCTAGTGATTTTCAGAAGTTTTATGAAGGCGAAGCTTTGGGGAATTACTTTAAAAAGAAATTAAAAATATCTGTTTTTGGTTTAGCTAGTAATACACCAAACTCTAGTTTTGGCTGGGATGATGTATACAAGTATGGATTAAGTAATGAGTTTGATAGACAAGAAAATGAAGATGGCGGATGGATGATGACTATGACATCTAATCAACCTCAAGGTATTCCACAAAATTTAAAAACAGGTTTTTACTATACCGATAAGATTTCTAAAAATACAAAGCTTAATTTTAATTACTCATACAATAATAGTATGGTAAATTCTAAAACCACTAAAAAAGCACAATACTTTTTAACGGATACGAGCTATACATCAGATAATTTAGTGCAGAGTGTTCAAAAAAACGAAGCGCATGCATTTAATTTAGGAATCGAACAACGTATTGATTCTTTATCAGATTTGTACTTTACTTCAAAAATTAAATTATTTGGTACTAATACCAACAGTAAAGATGAAACCGATTTTTTAAGTAGCGATAATATTAAAACTCGTAATACATCTATTTATAATACTTCAAAAAGTTCGGGATATGATGTGGCGAATAGTTTAAAATATATTAAACGATTTAAAAAGAAAGATCGTTTATTAAATATGTCATATAGCAACACGTTTTCTGAAACTAATTCGGATGGTATTCTTCAAACGAATAACTACTCATATGCCGATTCAAGTGATTTTTTAAACTCAGTCAATCAAAAAAAGGAAGGTTTAAATAACAATCAAAGCCATATAGCAGGTATTTCATATACCGAACCTCTTACTAAAAAAATAAAAATAGAGTTGTCTTACGATTTTATGTTTTATAAAAGTAAGCAAGATAAAAAGGCTTACAATAATATAGGTGGAGAGTATAATCAACTCGACTCAACTTTCACGAATAATTTTGTAAACCTTAAGCAAATAAACCGTGCAGGATTAAAATTTATATATGAGGTTAAAAAAATGCGTTTTACAATAGGTACAAAAGCACGTAATGTATTTGTAAACAACAATAATATTTTCAAAAATCAACACATCACTCAAAACTTTAATAACGTTTTGCCATTTTCTACCATACGTTATAAATTTTCTGATAACAAGGTGTTAGATATTAAATACACCACTAGTTCTCAAAATCCAACCATTAGTCAGCTACAGCCTGTAAAAGATAATTCCAATCCTAACTTTATAAATATTGGTAACCCAAGTTTGTTACCAACGTTTATGCATAGTGTTAATTTAAATTTCAATTCATGGAAATCGGTGAGTGGAAAATATACATGGATGGGCTTAACGTATAACTATATAAATAATGATATTGCAACATCAACTTCTTATGATAGTATCGGAAGAACACTGTCGCAAGCTATTAATGTAAAC
>JBBIUW010000224.1:0-5187 GCA_037440045.1 Sphingobacteriaceae bacterium | reverse complement strand
AATAAATGCCGCTTCGCGAAAGACATTCATTTTGCATTGCAAATGCGTAGAAACATTTTATCTTTGTTATTAATATTCGGTTGACGAGTGCCCTGAACCGCACAAGTTCTAGCTGCCAGCCGTTATGCACAATAGTTCGACACGCAACATTAAGACTAACATACATTTGAAAAATATTTTACTTCTTATATCTTTCTTGACAATTAGTCAAAAATATTACGGACAAGACAACAAATATAAAAACGTCATCGAACAGCTATTCGTTGTTGACAACGACGACCAAAAATACAGACTTGAAATTCAATATTTAGAAGAGAAGTATGGCATACATTCTCGCCAAGTAGATTCATTATGGAACTTAATGAGAATTACAGACTCACTGAATTTAATTAAAGTAAAAGCTATACTTGACAAGTATGGGTGGCTAAGTGAGGCTGAAATCGGAACTCAATGTAATACTGCATTGTTTATGGTTATTCAGCATTCAGACCTTAAAACCCAAGAGTATTATTTGCCATTAATGCGAGACGCTGTAAAGAATAAAAAAGCGAAACCAAATGAGTTAGCTTTACTCGAAGACAGAGTTGCATTAAGAAATAACAAAGAACAAATTTATGGAAGTCAAATAGGCCAAGACCCCACAACCTTAAAATATTTTGTACTGCCACTTATAGACCCCGAAAATGTTGACAAAAGAAGAGCTGAAGTAGGTCTTCGACCTATCGCGCAATATTTAGAACATTGGGACTTAAACTGGGACATACAACAACACAAAAAAGACGTAGAAGTATATAAACAAAGACTGCTACAAAAGAAGTAACTACTGTGCATAACAGCAAGCAAGCCCAATTTGCACAGACGAGGTAATAGCTTTTGCAAAAAGTTTCAGTAGACAAGTTTTCATTTTTGCAAAAGCAACAAACATTAGTATCTTTAAACAAACATTCGGTAGACAAGTGTTCCAAACTACAAACTGGGCCTGCTTGCATTCCGTTATAGGTAAGTGGGCGGACGAAATTCCGGTAAACAAAGGAGCAATATTTCAGACATAAAAACGTTCTATTAAAAACGTAACGACATGAGACAATTAATAATCAGCTTGACATTTCTGTTCCTCTTTCAAATCTCAAACGGACAGGACACCCTTAGACGTTTTGAATTCGGCTCGACATTTGTGACTATTAATTCATTTAACACTAACTATTACTTTGCCCCCGACAGACCTTCTTTTGAATTTATTAATGGTTTGTTTTTTCGTTATACAAAAAAAAGAATTGGACTTCGCATGCACGCAAGTTACACGGACAATTCAACTTCATACGCGACACCTGCTGGCTGGTCTGACGGATCAGCAGGCGACATTAATAACAAAGACTTCAGAATTGGTGTCGGCGGACAATTTTCACTTTTAAAACGTAAAGAGTGGTTTTATACTTTTCTAGACCTTTCATATCGTAACGTGTTTTCAACGGGACATTATTACGGCGGACTTTGGGGTGCTAATGAACGTTTTTCAAGTACTGCAAATGGGTTCGACTGTTTTTTAGGCTTAGGTTTTAAAATCAAAACTATTAAGAATGTTTATCTATCGCCCGAACTCGGTTATTATATTGCAAACAAATTTGTAAGCAAAACGACAACGGACATGTCCTTTGGGCAATCTTCAAAATATAACTATTCGGAAACAAATATTAATCCCGTTCTTAAATTACATTTGACAGTTAAGTTTTAGCTTGTATGCAGACACCGACAGAAAAACTGTGTGCGCCCACCATACCTATAACAGCACATTTAACTTATGCGCGCGGACATCGGTGATCGCTCAAGCCATTTGCCCCTTCGGGACTTTTTTATTTGCTTCGGCTTTCGCTAAAAAACAGTTATCTTCGATATAACCTTTTGTCGGTTCAGACAGGTGATGCTTCGAAATGCGCACAAGTTAAATCTGCAAAACGTTAGTAGCCATAGCATTGACAATGAAAACACTTTTTATTTCAATAATTGTTTTGACACTATTTTCTTGTAATGATAGTGTAAAAAAAGAATCTTCTTTAGCTAACAATGACATAAAGAAACCTTTAAGTCATAGAGACTCCATAATAGAAATAATGAAACAAGTTACCATTCATCATAAATGGTATAATATTTATAAGAACAAAAACTATTCGAAGAAAATAATATATAATAACTCATTTAATTTTGGTGCATCTACCGAACCCGAATTAGACATATATATTGGAAAAACAAATGAATTTAAATATTTTAAAGTGTACAGTTTGGTCAAGAAAGGAAACTGTTATAATTTCAAAACAGTCTCATTAAAAACAAATGACAAAACTACAATAACTCTAAATATTGTAGACACCATAAATGACTTAGCTGTAATAAAAATCGACACCAATTTAATAGGCTATTTTTTGCCTCTAGAGGCTCCAGAATGTAAATTTGAAATATTCAACTGTAAGCATGACAAGAGCAACGGCTACTAACACACGGTTTGCTCAAGCCTTGCAGACATCAAAGCAATTGCAAAATCGGTAGAAAAGTTTTTAATTTTTGCTTTGCAATTGCCTAGCAACATTGTATCTTTATTTAAACATTTCGGTAGACAACGGTTTCAAAACGGCCTGAAGCAAACCGCGAAAACGTTAGGGGTAATAGGGCGTTAGACAATAAACATTACATGAAAAATATTCCTTTAATATTTCTATTTGCTTGTTGGTCGACAATTATGTTTGGACAAAATTCTGACGACTCAAAGACTTGGAGAGTTGGTGCTATTGGTACTTTTGACTACGCTTTCAACTTTCCAGACAAAGTTTTAAACGCTGGCTTAAGTCGTAGATTTACTGTAGGTGTAAGTTTTACAAATAAGAAAAGACAATTTATTGGTTTTGTTGCTGTTGGGGCAAAGGGTTTTAAAGTAAATTTATTTTCCCCTACGTTTCGCACATCATTTATAAAGGATGTACAAAACAATTACGTTCCTGTAAATGCTACAAATGAAGATAGCCTAGTTGGTGCCAAAATGAATAATTCTCCAGGCACTAGCTTGTCAGGTACATATTCTCAATTCATACATGTTGGTTTTTTATTAAACACAAAATTCAAACCGACAGTCAGCTTTTATATGGGGCAAGAAGAATTTCTTTTGCACGGTGGATTCTCAAGATACGAAGACCCAGATCATGGCGACATTGACTATGTCGGTATGTCAACAAAATTCTATGAACTTAAGATTGGTTGTACAATTCCAATAAAAAGCATTTCCGAAAATCCATTTAGTCCAAATATTAATATAGGTTATAAATTAGTTGACTATGGACTTCTTGCATTTAACTCTACTCCTATTAGCGCATATACGAATGGTAATTTAAAGGACAAATATGGTCGAGGCGGCAAATTTACAGTTTCAGTCTCATTTTATATTTGGTCAAACTGGCACTAACTAAATAAGCAGACACTGTTTAGAAAAACTGTGTAGCCCTACAACCCCTAACAGCAGCTAAAACTTATGCGGGCAGAAGCACAAGCATTTGCAATAAATGTCGCTTCGCGAAAGACATTCATTTTGCATTGCAAATGCGTAGAAACATTTTATCTTTGTTATTAATATTCGGTTGACAATGCCCTGAGCCGCACAAGTTCTAGCTGCCAGCCGTTAGTGGCAATTTCACACGAAATAATTAGATAGTATTATGTCCGTCAGAAACAATTTATTTAATAGCTTTTTGGTCCTCATTGGGCATGTACTTTTTTATCCTATTTATGGACAAGAATCTAAATTGAAAGTATTCGTTGACGAGCGAATGGAATTGCTTACTACAGTGCAATATCTTTCGGATTATCAATTGATAGCTTATGCAAAAAGCTCCTATAAAAGTGACATTGACACTTATTTTGTAAATTTTAAAAATCATCCTGTAGTTCAATTAAATAAAATAATACAAAATGATTTTTTTGTTGGAAGTACTCCTCCATTGTATTTATATCACTTTTCGTTTCCAGAGTTTGAGCCCATTGCTGATTTTACAAAGGACGAAAACGACTTATACAAATTTGACAAACATAGCGATACTCTTAAACTATTTGTAACACTGCTAAAAGATTTCTACGAAAAAACTAAATTTCATTCGTTCTTTAAAGCCCATAATCAATACTATGATACAATGACAACTTCAGTACGTAAAGTTTTTTCAGAGCGTGACTATGCGAAATTTCTAGAAGAATATTATGGTGAAGAACATTTTGAATATAATCTTGTCTTAACCCCATTGTTACATAACGGAGGCTATGGGCCATCTATTAAAACAAATAAAGGTCTTATAGTTTTTGCAATAGTAGGTCCAAGAAGCTACAGTGAAAACATCTCAAAATTTGATGCAGATAATATACTTTCATACTATGTATTTCATGAGTTTAGTCATTCATTCTGCAATCCAATTGTTCGAAAATACTATTCACAACTTGTCAGCGACAGCTGTTTAATACGTCCCATTTTGGACGAACAAAACAAGCAAGGATACGGTGGTGACTGGGAAACTTGTCTGTATGAACATTTGGTTAGGGCAAATGAAATTGTACTAACTAAAATAGCCCTTGGCGAAGCCGTTTCAGACAAAGTATATAAACGATACTATGAAGATAAAAAATGGATTTATCTTAAAGGGCTTGTACCAATTATTGAGAATTTATATTTAGTAGACAGAGAAAGCTATAAGACTCAAGACGATTTAATGATTAAAATAATTGACTATTTTAACGAGGAAAAATATATAAACTGCCACTAACAACAAGCAAGCCTAATTTGCGCAGACGAGGTAATAGCTTTTGCAAAAAGTTTCGGTAGACAAGTTTTTCATTTTTGCAAAAGCAACAAACATTAGTATCTTTAAACAAACATTCGGTAGACAAGTGTTCCAAACTGCAAACTGGGCCTGCTTGCAAACCGTTGAGCGGTAATTGGCTTTCGGCATTGTTATTACCATTTTTATCACGAGACGTAAGCTAGACGTAAGCTGCGATTGAATTCAGGAAGTTTAAAGGAAAAGTTTTTTAGCGAGGGTGCTTTTATTTTTTTAAGGCTTCGTTACATGACTTTGTAAAAGTTGTTTTGTGTAACAAAACTAAGTAATGAATGGTACGAGCGTTGAAAGTTCACTTTCATAAGTAAGTAACATTTTAATT
>JBBIUW010000223.1:0-5260 GCA_037440045.1 Sphingobacteriaceae bacterium | reverse complement strand
ACAAGTAGCAAAGTATAAACTATTGTTATTATCCTTTGCGTAATCCCAAATTATTGGACATGGAATTGTAAAATCAATATTCCTTTTTAAATTTTTAACAACAACCTTATGGAGTGCACTACCACCGTAATAAATCCCATTATCAATAAGCGATGAGTATGTGATGTCATGATAAAAAACACTGTCTAGCGTAGCATTTTTTATATTTGAGCCGTTTATCTTCAATTCATAAACGCCTTGTCTACCTGTTGTAATTAGAAAATAGTTTTGCCATTCATTAATACCTGTAATTTGAAACTTAAATTTTTCAAATGTTTTCTCAAATGATTTGAATTGTTTACCATCAAACAAACCCAATCCATTTTCAGTGGCTATTATTAGGCATTTGTGTGCTTTAGAGTAATGTAACTTACGGATATTATTATTAACTAACCCATTTTTTTCATCATAATAAGTAAAGGTTTTACCATCATATTTCGCCAAACCATTACCATATAAGGATAACCAAAGATTGTTTTGTTCATCTTCAACAATAGCCCAAACTCGATTATGTTTTAGTCCGCTTGTTTCATCATATACTGTATAATTAATTCCATCATAACAACATAAACCAGCTTCTGTACCTATCCATAGTAAACCACGACTATCCTTGTAAATACAACGGATTGTATTACTAGGTAATCCATCATTAACGGTTATATTATTACTTGGGATTGTTTGTGCTTCAACCACAAAGCCGAATGCACTCAAAAACAAAACAATAAGAATTATTTGGAATCTCATTTATTGGGTTCTGTTTTTAAAAATTGTATTGATTAAATTCTCGTTTTTTCTGTATGAAACATCTAACTGTTTGCCATTGGTCATGGTAACACTATATCCGTCAACTCTGCTATAACTTGTAACATAGTTTAAGTTAACAAGTGTTGATTTATGAATCCGAATAAAAACACTACCAGGCAAGGTTTCTTCTAAGTATTTAAGTGTTTTTGTAATAACAATTTCTTTGCCTTGTAATGTAACTATTTTGGCATAGTTGTCAAGACCTTCACAGTAAAGTATATTACTGATTTTTTCTAATTCATAGCCAGTTGATGTTGGTATGGCTATTTTATTAAATTGACTAGAATCTGTATTTAGATTCTCTAGTAAGGCATTGATACGTTGCTGATTAGTTGATGCAGTTTGTTTACGCTCTAACCGTTTTATAGCCTCGTTCATATCTACAAAGTTGATGGGCTTTAACAAATAATCAATTGCAGCATGCTTAATGGCATCAATAGCATAATCTTTATGAGCAGTTGTAAAAATGATGTCAAAAAAAACGTTATCAAAATACTTAAACAATTGAAAACCATCTTCACCCTTCATCTCAATATCCAAAAATATGAGTTCTGGATGCAGTTTATTAATTACCTCTACCCCTTTAGACACTGATTCAACGGCATCAAGTACGAGTAACTTAGTGCCAAAAAATTGATTGATGAGTTTAGTTAAAAACTCACGTGCTGGTTTTTCGTCATCAATTATAATACAAGTTATCATATAGCCGTTATTTTATGCCAAATTAAATATAAATAAAGAATAAATCTAAACACTAAAATCTACCTATATAAGTCGATGTAGTTATCGTTGGAACTGACAAGTTATCGTTGGAATTTCCAGAGTCAAACAATACCTATAAAACAAATTTATGCTCGTCAATTACTATATTGGTGCAAAATCGGCATATTTACCAAAAGAAATTAAAGTATTACAGAGTGGGGATTTGGAGTGGGGGAATGTCGTTATTTTGGTAAAAAACGTTCATTTTTGTTCTGATTTGATTGGGTTTGAGAGCGTGAGGCGACCCTTAAAATCCTGTGTCTTCGCGGACGTACGGGTTCAAGTCCCGTCTGGGGTACAAAGCCTCTCAGAAATGAGAGGCTTTTTTGTTTCTATACCTTTTATAATTAACTTTATTACAATGAATCATATAGTTTTAATAGGTAATGGATTTGACTTAGCTCACGGCTTAGAAACCAGTTATATACATTTTTTAAATTGGTATCTAAAAAATATTGAACAAGCAATTGAAGAAAAACAATTTTATGAAGATGATATAATTATTATTTCCTATAAACAAGAATCGGTAAGTACTTTTTCAAATAATATGATTTCTCAGCTTTCTCAAAAAACAACATTATCGAACTCTCCTTTAGCTGTTTTACAAATACTAAAAGAAAAAAATTATATAGTATCCTTTAAATCTCGCTTTATTGCCGAATTATTTGACAAAATCCAAACTAATACATGGGTCGATATAGAAAACAGTTATTATTCTTGGATAATTAGAATTTATAAATCATTACAATCATCTACACATAATTCAAGAGAAAGAGACGAGTCTCGGTTAAAAACAGAATTAAAAATTCTAAATAAATCATTTAATGAAATTAAAAATCAGCTCGAAAAATACTTAACATTTCTAAATACAGATAATAGAATTGAATCAAAATTAGATATAGAAAATCATTTTAAAAGAATTGTAAAATCATTAAGTAAAAATACAGTTGATAAAATTTGTATTGTGAACTTCAACTACACAAATACTATAAATACATATGTTAAAGACTACAATAACATTGAAATGATTCAAATCCATGGCAGTTTAAATAACAAACAAAACCCAATAATATTTGGATATGGTGATGAAACGGATGAGTTATATGAGAAAATTGAAAATCTAAATGATAATGAGTACTTAAAATTCATGAAATCTTTTGAATATTTCAAAACAAATTCATATCAAAACCTGATTGAATTTATAAATGGAAATCCATATAGTGTTCACGTTATGGGACATTCTTGTGGACTATCAGATAGAGTTCTTTTGAAGAGAATTTTTGAAAACAAGTATTGTAAAAGTATAAATATTTATTATTACCAAATAAGTGAACATGAAAATGATTATACAAATAAATGTATGGACATTTCGAGACATTTTTCAATAGATAAAAAAGACATAATGCGAGAAAGAATTACATCTGAAAAAGACAGTTTACCGTTAGTTTCATACAAAGCTAAATAAACAGAATTCCATTGAGTAACCTACAAATCATATACAAAAACGATGTTTTACTGATTTGCAATAAACCGGCAGATTTAATGGTGGAACCTTAGAAAACTCTTAAACTGAATCAAAAAACTCTTAAACAGAAAACTCAATATCCTTAATTACCTTGTAATTACTCACAACGCCATGTTGTAATTTCCTTTCTAAAATTGTGACTTGATTACAGATAAACTTTTCTGAAAAAGTGTGCTGCTTAATCATTTCATAGCTTTTATTAAAACGAGATCTAGACATGGTTCTTGCCACTGTTAAATGTGGAACAAACTCTCTCACTCTAAGCCCTAATAAGCTATGCAATTCGTGATACACACTTACTATTTGAAAAGAGTTTTCAATTTTCACATAAATGGTATTAGCCTCTTCTCCATGCTCAAAGTATTCAAAACCATTTAAATCAACTTCAAATGCATTGTTTTTAGAAAAAAGCTGCTGAAGCGCACTAAAAAAACGTTCATTTACCGGTCTCATGGTATGAAACGACATTAATGAGATGTGAGGTACTGATTGTAAATTATAATCGCTTAAACCCACTGCCTTATGAAGCTTATATTTAAGCGATTTTACTTTGCTTTTAATATCGTCTGGTGGAGCAATGATTAAAAAATACTGATAAACAGTATCTAATGCAGGTTGTTGATGTTCTTTTTTAGGCTCAGCAAACAGCGATAGCTGATTACTCTGACCACAAACTGAATTTTGGTTTTTAGCATTCATGACAACAATAATTAAATTAACAAAAATCTTTTAATAAAATTACTACAATTTAAAACATCATATTGCTATAATTTGTAGCATTTTATTTTTTGTCCATTAATTACGATTGCCTCACAGAACAAAATTATGCTATAACATATTTAATAATTCCATTAAATGATCTTTCTTTCTATTAGAAACAGGCACTATAGAATCGTCTTTCATTACCACATGTCCTTCTGTTTTTTCGAAACAAAACAAATGATTCATATTTATCAAGTGCGAATGATGAACCCTTAAAAAGCCAACATCTAATAGTAAATCATCAAACTCTTTCATGGTTTTTGACACCATAATGCGTTTGCCATCCAATAAATACACTTTTGTATATCCTCCATCCGACTCAAAACGAATAATATCATCCAAATCAACCGAATAGATACGTTCCATAGTTTTTAAAACTATTTTCTTTTTGTTTTTAATCGGTTCGGCAATATTGCTTAAAAGTGTTTTAAGTTTGATATTTAACTCTTCGCTGCTCATTGCATCTTCCATTTTTTTAACGGCAGCTAATAATTGCGCTGGAGCCAAAGGTTTTAAAATATAGTCAACTGCGCTATACTTAAATGCTTCTATGGCAAATTCTTGATGAGCTGTTACAAAGATGATTTTGAAGTTAATTTTTTCAAACTTTTTTAATAAATCAAATCCTGTTCCGTCTGGCATTTGAATATCTAAAAAAACTAAATCTGGATTTTGTTCTGATATCGTTTTGTAAGCAGATTCAACTGAATTAGCCAAACCAACAACATTTATATTTTCGACATATGATTTTAATAAATTAGAAATCAATTCTTGATTATTAATTTCATCATCAACTATTACTGCTTTTATCATAAATTACATTTCTTTAAATGGCACAAAAAACTTAACCTTTACTCCAGAATGTTCAGATGAGTTATTTTTTTTGTCAATTATTTCAATTTCAATATTTTTCTTTGTTTGTTCATTCAATGTTGTCATACGCTCCTTAGTAATAATAGTTGCTAATGATTCATACGACGATTTAAGTTTGTTTTTTAATTTCATTGCTTGTTCAATTCCTACACCATCATCTTCAATTTCATAAACTAATAATTCTTTATTAAAATATAAACGCACATCTACTCTGCCTTTGTCTTTCTTATAAAAAATCCCATGCTCTATAGCGTTCTCTATAAAAGGCTGAGCCAACATCGGTGGAATATGTATGCTTTCTCTATCAATCTTATCATCAATGATAATAGCGAAATCAAATTTATTTTCAAATCGTAATTTCTGAAGCTCTAAATAGTTATTCAACAACTTCACTTCAGCATCTACAGAAATATAATCCTTTCTGGAATAATCTAAAATCATACGTATTAACTCCGAAAACTGAGATAAATAATTACCAGCCTTTAAACTATCTTG
>JBBIUW010000222.1:0-5292 GCA_037440045.1 Sphingobacteriaceae bacterium | reverse complement strand
ACTAACAACAACATGAAGAATACGAATAAATTTAAGTAGGTGAAGAAACGAGCAAACCCTTCGTCATCGTGCATATAACCCATTGAGTATATATGGATTAAGAAACCAATACCTGTAATGATTAATAAAAACCAAGATGATAATGGATCAACTAAAAACTCAAAAGGAATTTTTAATGTATCAGAATTAATCCAAGAGAATAATGGAACAATTTGAGATTTAACCTCAGAGTGTTCTAATTCAAAAAAGATTAATAATGAAATAGCAAATGATGCTAATACAGCTAAACTTGCAATCCAGCCGGATAAGCTTTTGCTGATTTTTTTACCAAAGAATCCATTTATTAAAAATCCTAATAAAGGGAATAATGGAATAAGGGCTACTAATTTAATCATATACTTAGTTCTTTAATCTGCTTAATAAATCAATATCAATTGTTTTGAAATTACGATACACCATCGATAAAATAGCTAATCCTACTGCAACCTCAGCCGCAGCAACTGCCATAATAAAGAATACAAATACTTGCCCTGATGCATCATTATGTAAGGTTGAAAAAGCAACCAACAATAAATTCACGGCATTAAGCATTAACTCAATACACATAAAAATAATAATGGCATTTCTGCGAGCCATAACACCAACTACGCCAATGATAAAAAGCACGGCGCTTAACATGATGTAAAAATTAATTGGAATTCCGTTTAACATAGTATTTAAGATTTATGAATGTAGATTTAAGAAGTTTTGATTTAATTTAAGAGTTATTGTTTTTTTATATTATTACGTGCTGTTTTTAATGATGATGCGAAAATAGCTGTTAGTTCATTACTTTCACTTAAAAGTTGCTTAAGTTTTTTTGGATCTTTAGTTTCACTTGTTTCTTCAATAATTTCAAACCAGAACTGTGTTTCATCTGATTCTTCTAATACAATATTTAATTTAGAAATAAATTCAGCACTTGAACGACCTCTTAATGCAGCGCGATAGTTTGCTGCAACAGAAGTAGAAGATTTAATGATTTGATAAGAAATAACATCATTTGCTTTTGATTTTGGCAATGCGTTTATAAATCGAATTGTATCAACTGCAAATTGTTTGGTTCTTATTTTTAAATCTACTTTATCCACTTATGCTAATTCTTAAATCTAAAATCTTATTTCACATTTATATTTGTATCGCGTTTACCAATCATAATAGCACCAACTAAAGCTGCTAATAATAATACAGATGCAATTTCGAATGGGAATAAGAATTCGCTAAATAATACTTTACCTAAATTCTTAACTAATCCAATTTGAGAAGCACCGCCTTGCATTAATTGTAATTGCTCTGCACCTTTTAAAGCACCAACCATTACAAATAATAACACGCCTCCTACAACACCTGCAATGGCTCTTGTAGCAATGTGTTTACGAGGCTCGGTATCTGCATTCAAATTCATTAACATGATAATGAATAAGAATAATACCATGATTGCACCGGCATACACAACAATATGCACTACGGCTAAAAATTGAGCATTTAATAATAAGTAATGTCCTGCGATGCAGAAAAACGTTAATACTAAATATAAAACTGAGTTAACTGGGTTGCGAGTAAAAACAACCATTAGCGCGAACATAATAGCAAGGAATGATAAAATTCCAAAAAGCCATTGTGTAATTGTGTATCCTAACATATTTTAATTTAAGATTTAAGATTTTTTGATTTAAGATTTAACCTAAGCCGCAAATCTGATTTATTTTTATTTTAATTAGTTCTAAAATCCTATTTCTAAGTTCTAACTTCTAGTGTTTGTGTCCTTTATTTAATTTGTTTGCATCAAACAATTCGTTGTGTTTTAATCCTTGAATTTTTTTGAATGCTAATACTTCTGGCGTTTGACGTTTAGTAACATCAATACGTTGATCAATCTTTTCTACTAATTTATCTTTTCCAAAAACGAAATCTTTACGCTCAAATCCAGCATCAACAATTCTGTCTGTTAAAAAGATAGCTTCTTTCGGACAAGCTTCTTCACATAATCCACAGAAAATACAACGCAACATATCTATTTCATAAGTTGCAGCATATTTTTCTTCACGATATAAATGCTCTTCGCCTTTTTTACGCTCACCGCTAGTCATTGTAATTGCTTCTGCAGGACATGCTACAGCGCACATACCACAAGATGTACATCGCTCTGCGCCATTTTCATCACGCTTTAAAACGTGTTGCCCACGATATACATTAGCGATAGGACGTTTCTTTTTTGGATAATCAATCGTAGGTGATTTTTTAAACAAGTGACTTGCTGTAATTACCATACCTTTTGCAATTGCAGGTAGATACAATCTTTCAGCAAAACTTTGTTCTTTATTTGATACGACTACTTTTCTGTTTGTTAATTGCATTTTCAATATTTATTAAAAGTGAAATGGAATTGTTCCTCTGATGAAAATTTCCACAAGAACTGTTAATGCCAAATTAAATAAGGATAATGGTAATAAAACTTTCCAACCTAAATTCATTAATTGGTCATAACGGAAACGTGGTAATGTCCAACGAACCCACATAAACACGCAAATGAAAATTACGATTTTTGTAAAGTATGCTCCAAAGCCAATTAAAGAAATTAACCAGTCACCTTCAACTAATCCTAACTTAGCATACAATTCGTGTGCAAATGGGAAATTGTATCCGCCAAAATAGAAACCAGCCATAATTGCTGAAGAAATAAACATGTTGATGTACTCCGCAAATAAGAATAAACCTAATTTCATTGACGAATACTCTGTGTGATAACCACCAACTAATTCAGTTTCACACTCAGGTAAATCAAATGGCGCACGGTTAGTTTCTGCTAATGCGCAAACAAAAAATATTAAGAAACCTAGAGGTTGACAAACAATATTTGCATAATGTCCGTCTTGTTCTTCAATAATATCTTTTAAGCTTAATGAACCGCCAGAAGAAATAATTAAAGCAATTAAAGCAATACCCATTGCAATTTCATAACTAATCATTTGTGATGAAGCACGAACCGCTCCTAATAAAGCAAACTTATTATTAGATGCCCAACCACCAATCATAATTCCATACACACCAATTGATACAACACCTAATAAATAAATGGTACCAATATTAATATCGGTGATTTGTAAGTCATACATCTGTCCACCAATCATCATTGGTTTAGCCCATGGAATAACAACACTTGTCATAACGGCAGTAACCATAAATAAACATGGACCAATAATGAATAATGAACGGTTTGAAACATTAGGAATAATTTCTTCCTTCATAAACATTTTCACACCATCCGCTATTGGTTGTAATAATCCACCTGGACCCGCTCTGCTAGGACCTTTTCTGTCCTGTAAAAAAGCCGCGAATTTTCTTTCCCATAACGTTGCGTAAGCTGCTACCCCTAAAGATAACAAGAATACTGCCGCACACATTATTGCTTTATATATTATAAATGCTGTCATATTAGATTTAAAATTTAGGATTTAAGATTTAAGATTTTTCAAACTTGAACTTTAAATCGAATTTCATATTTTTTCTTATTTTTTGTTTTACTTCTAACTTCTAAAATCTTACTTTTTTTAAGGTCTTTTATTAATATCCATAAATCCAAGTGCTTTTTGTTGTTTCAACACTTGTACTTTTAATTCATTTAAGTGATTGTAATGATTTTGAGAAATAACTGAATGACGATCTACTTTTGTAGGACCTTCAATTTTCCAATCAGAAGTTTTCTTTTTATCAAAACGACACTCGTTGCAAATAAATTCTTCTGCTTCTCCCCATTGATCTTTACGAGCAGTTACTCTTAATATTTCATCGCCTTTATACCATAAGCGAACTTTACCTGAACATTTTTTGCAATCGCAACTTGCATCAACTGGTTTTGTAAACCAAACACGAGATTTAAAACGGAACGTTTTATCTGTTAATGCACCAACCGGGCAAACATCAATCACGTTACCAGAAAAATCATTTTCAATTACGTTCTCAATGTATGTAGAAATTTCAGCGGCATCTCCACGGTGCATAACACCATGAACACGCTTATCAGTTAATTGATCTGCCACTTTTACACAACGGAAACACATGATACAACGATTCATGTGTAGTTGAACATATTTCCCAATATCAATTCGTTCAAATTCTCTACGAGGAAATTCATAACGCGTAGTAGCTGCGCCATGTTCGTAACCTAAATCTTGTAAGTGACACTCACCAGCTTGATCGCAAACAGGGCAATCTAATGGGTGGTTTACTAATAAAAATTCAACGACACCTTTACGTGCTTCTAATACATCTTTATTAATAGTATTTTCTACAACCATACCATCCATCACCTCAGTACGACAAGCCGCAACAGGTTTTGGCATTGGAGTAGGGTTTGCTGCACTACCTTGTGTTACTTTAACAATACAAGTACGGCAGTATCCACCACTAGTTTTTAATTTAGAATAATAGCACATGGTTGGTGGAGCTACCTCCAGACCGATCATTCGTGCTGCTTGAAGAATTGTGGTACCTTTTGGTACGTCAATTTCTATTCCATCAATAGTAACTTTCATTACGCTATTATTTTATTTAATCTGTTATAATGACTTATATCCACAAACTTTTTCTTTTGTGCGATTTCAATGAACTCATGTTTGAAATGACGAAGAGCTGCCGCCACAGGCCATGCTGCTGCTTCACCTAATGGACAAATTGTTTTACCTTCAATTTTACTTTGAATGTCCCACAATAAATCTACATCACTTTCATTCGCTGTTCCATCAATAAATTTCTTTAATATTTTTTCAATCCAACCTGTTCCTTCGCGGCAAGGAGAACATTGTCCGCAAGACTCATGATGATAGAAACGAGAGAATGTAAATAAATTTTTAACGATGCTAGTATCTTCGTCCATAGCGATAAATCCACCAGAACCTAACATAGTTCCTGTTTGGAAACCTCCGTCAGATAAACTTTCGTAGGTCATTAAACGAGGCTCGCCTTTAGCAGTTTTTAAAATTAATTCAGTTGGTAAAATTGGAACTGATGAACCACCTGCTACTACTGCTTTTAATTTTTTTCCATTACGGATACCTCCGCAGTATTCTTCGCTATAAATAAATTCTTCAACCGTAATTCCTAATTCAATTTCGTAAACACCTGGTTTATTAATATGCCCGGAAGCAGAAATTAATTTAGTACCTGTAGATTTTCCTACACCAATTTTAGCGTATTCTTCTCCACCCATATTTACAATTGGAACTACAGCAGCAATAGTCTCAACGTTATTAA
>JBBIUW010000221.1:0-5298 GCA_037440045.1 Sphingobacteriaceae bacterium | reverse complement strand
GTTCTTTATCTTTAATTGGCGTGTTTCCAATATATGAAACCACTTCATTTTTATTCACATCTAAAACCAGTGCGCATAAATTATGTATTTCATTTTGTTTTAAGAGCGAAGCATGTTTAGTTAAAATATCTAATACTCTGTTTTGAAGCTCAGCATTAATAGTTGTGTTGAAATTATTCTCACTTATATTTTCATTTAACGCCCTGTTTAATAAGTGTCTAGATTTATTTGGTAAAGAAAAAGGTTTTTGTGGCAGTGGTTCCTGTATTGATAGCTGGTAGGTCTCATCATCAATACATTTTAAAGTCCATAGTTTATAAAGTAATTTATCGCGTTTGAATTTTAATTTTATTTGATTTTTACCAGGATATATAATAGATGGTGAATTAGGAAGAACTGCTAACGTTGCACATTCTGCCCACGACAACTCTGATATATCTCTTCCAAAATACCGCCATGATGCAGCATCAACACCAACCACATTTGTACCGAATGGCGCATGGGAACTATATAAATTTAAAATTTCTGCTTTAGAATACGTTAGCTCTATTCTCAAAGCCATTATAAGTTCAATTAATTTTTCAGTATATGTTCTTTTTTGATTTTTTCGTATTAAACGCGTTAACTGCATGGTAATAGTGCTCCCGCCACTTACTACTTTACCTGCTTTTTTATTTTGCTTAAAGGCTCTCCATATCGAAAATGGATTTACTCCTTTATGATAAAAAAAATATTCATCTTCAAAAGCTAAAATACAATTAGCAAATTTAAAGTTGATTGTTCTACTTTCGGGAAATCTCCATTGTCCGTCTTTCGCAATTTTAGCTGACAATAAATGCCCTTCATTGTCATTTAACAAAACAGAATAAGAATCGTTAAATAAGGGCTTTGGAAGACATACTAAAAACCACACTACTAAACCTAAAAGAATAATTAGTGTGGCTATTTTTTTTTTATGTTTTAAAAATGAATACAAAAAAAGTCGGATTAAAACCCGACTTAAATTTAGTTATAAAAAATAACGTTTTTTACAATCCTTCGCGTTTACGTTTGAATAAAGCGTCATCTAAAGTCATAAACTTCAAGTATATTTCAAAACCTCCATTTAAATTACTTACTTGTTTGTATTTAGAGATATTTAAATCGTATGCTAATCCAATGGCATATTTACCCATATCTAAATTTACTTGAGGGATAATTGCATCATTAACTCTATAATAAACCCCAACGTTTAATCCTGTTTCAGATTTAACACCTGTTACTTTCGTAGGATTTTTAAATCTGTATCTAATATGCGTTCCTACTGTAATTTCGTTAGCAGCGGCTTGCTGTAAATATATTATACTTGGTAATATAGACATTTTAGTGCCTTTCAAATCGATACGAGCCTGAACATTTCCCACAAATCGCATAGGCAACTTATAGCTAGATCCAGAAGCGAATTTTTGCACCGGTTGATTTAAGTGATGAACCGCACCACCAATTTTTAAACTAAAAATGTCGTCACGTAGCATGTCAATATTAGCTGATGAAAATTCATAGTTTATTCCGGCACCAACATCCGAATTTAAAAAAGAAGAATAGGTAACTGTTTCTCCACTTGCAATTGTATTATCAAGTTCTTTTCCATTGTATTGATTGGCATAAGTTAAAGAAGCATAATTGGCAGTATTTTGATTAAATCCAATATAAACAGCTCCACCCAATCTGCTTTTTTTACCAGTTTTTAAAATTGCATTTAAGTGTAGTTGTGCTTGTGTACTGCCCATTTTTGCAGCACCAGCTCTATCGTTAAACACAAACATACCTATTCCTAAATACGCTTTACCTTTTCTAGATTTTAAAACAGAGGCGTCTAAAGATATAGCCATTGTTTGATAAGCATTACCCATAGCTGCCCATTGATTACGATAATTAGCAACCGCTCTTAAATACCCATTCATGAATCCGGCATTTGCAGGATTTAACCATAATGGGGCTTCTTGTATTTGTGAAAAATGCACATCCTGAGCAAAGCCAAAAGATGAAATAAATAATACGAGAATATATAAATGTTTTTTCATTTGAATAATTTATATGTGAACTTCAAAAATTTAATTATCTAATCAACGTCACGTTTCCTTTAGCGACTCTTTCTACGTTTGATCCATCTACGTATGCAACTCTATAGGCATAAACACCCGTTTGAGCCTGAGAACCTTTATAATTACCGTCCCATCCTTTTGTTTGATCGGTAGAACTATAAACTAATTGCCCCCATCGATTCCAGATTTCGACATTAATACTTTTTGCATACTTTGCTCCAAGAGGATATAAAATATCATTTCTACCATCTCCATTAGGAGTAAAGGCAGTTGGAAACATTACCTCTTTAGTTTTTTCAATGTAATGTGCTATTACATTATCTGTAGTTACTAACTGTATTGATACGCTGTCGTCTGTTGTATTCATTGAAGGCACATGATTTTTAAACTCCCAATAATCAAATTTATACAATGATGTATCTAGCACTGTTTGTTGGAATGTCATTTTTACACGTCCAAAATAGCTTCCAGACCATAAAAAATTATTTAACCAGATACTATTTAATTTCACATTACCAGCTCCCGGAGGATCAACATCTACAGTAATATTAAAAGGCCCAGTAACATTATAACAATTAACAATAGCTGAATCAATCAATGTACAACGTTGATCGATTTTAAAAGCTAAAGTATCCATATTGGTTTGCCACTGAGACATAGAACCTCCCCATTTAGCTATATGTCGGGGCATTTCGGGAGTTAAAATAGTTTTGAAATAATTAAAATGCTGTTTAATTTTACTACAAGTTAATGCTGTATTTATCAGGTCCGCATATCTATTAATGTAATACGCTTTGAAATCTGGATTAGTAAGTAGCTTCTCTAAAATATCTGGATGCCCCATGTTAGGCCCTGCATTTTGGAAAGTATTGGTATAATCACATGGACTAGAGTTCATATTAGTAGTAGGTAAACCCGAGAAATTTTCTCCTAAATCATACACGTTATCCATATCCCACATCCAATAGCGCCATTTCTTTTTATCACCGTTTACCGCTCTTCCTCTCCACCAAGCAGAGTTCCAGTTAATAAAATCAGAATTTACGACGTAAGAATTATACACCATGTAGTCTACCAAACTTTTGAAATTTAATTTACTTTGAACGTATGCGTAATTTGCCACATTAGTCATAGAATTGGCCATAATAAAGTTGTACAGATTTACCCAACCTGTATCGCTACCATTTCTTATTTGTAAACTTCCCCAATATGCTAAATTATCTATACTATCAGATGGTTGTTTATAGTAATAATCAGTATAATCTCCTTCAAATGCTTCACGTAATTCGTATAAGCCCCAATAAGCACCGTTATTAAATACAATCACATGTTTGTTTCTTCTTCCATCTAACTCTAAACCTTTTTGAAAAGCATATGTTTGAACAAAGGCATCTCTCATATGACAAGGTAATTTACCTGTATTATTTGAAGAAGAATAATTATCAGATGCAGCTGCTTTTAAAATCACATGTTGAAATTCGCTTCTTGGACTTGCTCCCATTTGAGGATCGCTAAAAAATTGATGTTTGTAAGCATTGTTGTAGCCATATTCATCAAATGTTTCTAAGTCAATACCTCTTTGATTGTATACCCAAGAATCGTTACCATGTTTATTCGACGTTCCGTATCCCTCTGTTTTAAAATTTTGATTTTCAAAATATTCAAAATGTGTAGCGGGTGTGCTCTGAGTACCACCTAATAATGCATTTAAAGGAGCGCCTCCACTAATAGATACAACTCCATATTGAGCATTAATTGTTTCATTAATGAAATAAGTATTTGTTTCCATAAAACTTGGCAAAATAGCAGCATCACTACTTACCGCATAAGCTCTTAGTACAGAAGTTGAACTGATACTAACAGGAGTAGACACATACATACTAGACCCAGTAGTTGGTTCTGAACCATCTGTTGTATAATAAATAGTTAAGCTGTTGGATGGAGTTACACTTAATGATACAATTTTAGTTCCTGAATAAAACCCAGGAGCAACATTCATTACGGGTGTGGGCGCATAACTATCATAAGCAGTTCCTGTATTTAAAGCATCAGGAGTTGGGGAAGTAAATATTTTCCAGTTAGTTGAACCATCTGGCACCCTACCTCTTGAGTGTGTAGCTTGAGTTCTATGCAATTGAACAGAATCAACCAAAATACCACTATTACTAACAATAATCCAATCGCCATTGCATTGTGTTAATTTAAAATTTGTATGCAAATGCCCTACAGCATTTGCAGGTGCACCTTTTCCGCTACACCAAATTCTTAATACACTTGCTGCTGGAATTGAAATACCTGAAGGCACTGTATATTTTGTTAAATCAGCAGGATCATCACTAATATTCCATCCTCCTATATTTACAGCACTTGAACCAGCATTATATAACTCAAACCAATCTGAGTTATTATTTAAATTATCTAATATGGTCGCTCCCGAATTTGAAGCAGAATACTCATTTATATTTACTTGAGCATTTAACGAGCTACAAATAAATCCAAACGAAATAATTGAAAATATCTTTTTAAACATAATTTCTTTATTTTACAACCTTAAATATACAATTTTTAATTCGACAAAACACACTTTTTATCATACAGAATTGGATTTTTAAGCAAAAAGATTAAAAAAATCTTATGGATAAACTCCAAGTAAATGGTAAATTTGTTTTCTGAAATTATGAGTGATAAAATACAACATGAATGTGGCGTAGCTTTAATTAGATTATTAAAGCCTTTAAGTTTTTATAAAGAAAAATACGGTAGTAGTAGATATGGTTTACACAAGATGTACCAGCTCATGGATAAAATGATTAACCGTGGACAAGATGGTGCTGGAGTAGCAACTATTAAACTGGATGCAGAACCCGGAACGCCGTACATTGATCGTTTAAGATCAATTGAACCAAAAGCCACACAAGATATTTTTTCACAAATAAATGATTTGTATGTAAATGCAAAACAAAAAAATCCTGATGCCTACAATGATATTGAATGGCAAAAAAAGAACATTCCATTTATGGGAGAACTTATTTTAGGACATTTGAGATATGGCACTTATGGGGGCAATAACATTCATAGTTGTCATCCATTTAGAAGACAGAATAACTGGATGGCTCGTAATTTATTAGTTGCTGGTAATTTTAACTTAACCAATGTAGATGAATTATTAGGTCATTTAATTGAATTAGGACAACACCCAACTGTTAAAGCCGAT
>JBBIUW010000220.1:0-5299 GCA_037440045.1 Sphingobacteriaceae bacterium | reverse complement strand
TGCTCTTCCGATCTAATATATGCCATACGACATTTTACGTTGTTTTTTTATAAAAAAACGATAGAATGCAAATGTAAACCAGCCAACAGCTGAAATAGTAAACGAATCTTTCATCAAGCCTGATCCCCAAAATACACATGAAGGGATGAATAAACAGGCAATCGCAAATTCTTTTTTTAAATTTGGAAACTCTTCAAGAAAGGTTTGATAAAGTTTCCACAAACCACCATAGGTTATCGCTCCCACCATAATTGCACATGCAAAATATGAATTAAATGACAATGCCATAATTGGAATAAGTAATCTAACAACAAAAAATGAATGTGAATCTCTATGAAAATAAACTGGATAGCCTGTATTTTCATTAAAGTAAGTACTCATTGTTTTCCAGTTTGGATTACCAAGCCAACCTTCTAAAAAATGACTTTTGTTTTCGTAAAACAGATTTACGTATGCTGTTGCAGATTCATAATAATTAGTGGTATCTCCACCTTTGTAATAAAAGAAATAAATTAAACCAAGAGCCATTGCTCCAAATACTCTTGTTAATAAACCTCTAGTGAAATATTCGTATTCGGGATTTGTGCGAATTTTTTTTTTTGTTATGTAGTATCCATATGAGTACATGCCAATAATATAAAATGGCGGAAGAAGTATATCAAAAATCGATAATAGATGTCTCATTGAAGTATAAAAATACTACTTTTACTTTAAATTATGGCTGGTACTAAAACCTTTCTTTTTGTTTCTATCGATGGGATGACCGATCCTTTAGGTCAGTCTCAGGTTTTGCCCTATTTAATAGGTTTAGCTAAACAAGGATACCAAATAGGAATCGTAAGTTGTGAAAAATTAGATAATTGGAAAACGAATCACCAAGTGATTGAAAAAATCGCTAAGGATGCTGGTATATCATGGGATTATTGCTTTTACAAAACGGGTAAGCCATTTATTTCTCAACAACAAAATTACAATTCGCTAAAAAAAATAGTTTTTCAAAAAATAAAAGAAAGTAATTCGCATATAGTTTTACACTGCAGAAGTTATTTAGCAGGATTAATAGGATTAAGTGCTAAACAAAAATTTGGTACTGGATTCATTTTTGATATGCGTGGTTTTTGGGCTGATGAGAGAATTGAAGGAGGTATATGGAGTAAATTCAATCCTATCGGAGCTTATTTGTATTCTTTTTTTAAGAGAAAAGAAAAACAAATGTTGATTCATAGTGATGCTATTATTTCATTAACTCATAAAGCAAAATCAATAATTTTAAGTTGGAATTTAGGAATTGTTGATTCGAAAATCACCGTTATTCCGTGTTGCGCAGATTTACAGCATTTTTCAAAGGATAATATTAATCCAAATCAATTACTTCAATTTCAAGATAAGTACCCAGAGTTAAATAATAAATTTGTTTTAAGTTATGTTGGTTCTTTAGGAACATGGTATATGGCTGATGAGATGCTTCATTTTTTTAAAATTTTATCTCAACATACTGACGCCGTATTTTTAGTAATTACAAAAGATGAAGAGTCGTTGGTTTACGAGGCAGCTCAAAAACATAAGGTTGACAAAAATAAACTTATTGTTACCAGTTCTTCAAGAATGGATATGCCTTATTACATAGCATTATCAGATGCGTCATTGTTTTTTATAAAACCTAGTTTTTCTAAATCAGCTTCTTCGCCAACTAAAATGGGAGAGTTGTTGTCTATGGGCGTACCTGTAATTACTAATTCTGGCGTTGGAGATGTGGATTCCATCATTCAAGAAACAACTTGCGGACTATTTATTTCAGAATTTAAAGAAAAAGAATATCAACAAACGGTGACAGATTTATTAAAAAATCGTAACTTGTATAAACAAAATACTACTGCTGCGGCCAACCAGTTTTTTTCTTTAAAAGATGGTGTTGCTAAATATGCTCAAGTATATCATTTATTTTAATTATTATGTCAAATCAAAATTCAACAATTATTGTCACTGGAGGCGCTGGATACATTGGTTCTCATACAATTATTGAGTTGCTTCAACACACAAATTACAATATTGTTTCTATTGATAATTTTTCTAATTCAAATACAGATACATTTGAACGAATAGAGAGAATAACAGGGAAGCAAGTACAAAATTTAAATGTTGATATCTGTAATCTGGAAGCACTTGAGCTAGCTCTTGGTAAAATAAAATCACCTATAATTGGAATTATTCATTTTGCAGCTTTTAAATCTGTCCCTCAATCTGTTCAAGATCCATTATTATATTACCATAATAATTTAGGGTCATTAGTTAATATCTTAAAAATTTGTCGCCAATTAAATATTTCAAATTTTATTTTTTCTTCTTCTTGTTCTGTTTATGGAAATGTTGAGCATTTGCCTGTAACAGAGTCAACTCCCTTTCAAAAAGCAGAATCTCCATATGCTAATACAAAACAAATGGGCGAAGAAATTGTAGCCAATTTTGCTAAAAGTGAAGCTGGATTTAAATCTGTTTTATTGAGGTATTTTAATCCAGTTGGTGCTCATCCAACAGGTTTTAATGGAGAATATCCTAGAAATAAACCTGATAATTTAGTACCCTATATAACTCAAACTGCAATTGGCATTTTACAAAAGCTAACAGTGTTTGGTGGTGATTATGATACAAGAGATGGGTCATGTATCAGAGATTATATTCATGTAAGCGATATTGCTGATGCGCATGTAAAGGCTTTGAATTACTTGATTGAAAATAGAAATAAACAAACGACTTCTGTTTTGAATTTAGGTACTGGAAATGGAGTAAGTGTTTTAGAAGCAATTAAGTCATTTGAAAAAGTATCGGGGCAAAAATTAAATTATGAAGTTGGACCTCGAAGAGCGGGCGACGTTGTGAAAATATATGCTAATAATGATTTAGCAAAAAATGAACTACAATGGAACCCAAAATATAATTTAGATGATATGATGCTAAGCGCTTGGAAGTGGCAATTGAATCTTGGTAAGGAAAGTTAGTTTTTGTCAGTTCGAGCGAAGTCGAGAACTTTTTAATTATGGTTATAAAATATCTGTATGTATATATTGTTAAATGCAATGATGGATCCTATTACACAGGCATTACTAATAATATTGAAAAGAGACTTATTCAACATAATAAAGGTGTAAATGCTGATTCCTATACATATTCTCGACGACCTGTAAATCTGGTATTTTACGAATTATTTACTGATTATAATTTAGCACTTGAATGGGAAACAAGAATTAAGAAATGGAGTGTTAAAAAGAAAGAGTCATTAATAAATTCAGATTGGAAAAGGTTAGTTGAAGAATCCAAATGTAAAAATGAAACATCACACACAAATACTTCTCGACTTCGCTCGAAGTGACAAAAAGTTGTCGTAGGTGTTTTATTAAATTCTTATAATACTTCTTGACTTCCTGTCTGCCGACAAGGCAGCTACTCGAACTGACAAGCATGACATGTCTAGAGTTACTTTATAAATGGCTTTATAAATTCTAAATTTCTTTTTAGTCCTTTATATTTAGTGCGTTTTACAGCACTGTGCTTAAAAATAGTATTGAATGTTTCTTCGGTAAGTTCATGCCATTCGTCATTACTTAAATCTAATATACCTGTTTGATTTACAAATTGTGTTTCGTGATGCGGAATGCTAAACCTGTTCCACGGACAAACATCTTGGCACACATCACAACCAAACGCCCAGTTGTTCATTTTATTTTTAAAATCATTAGGAATAGCATCCTTGAGTTCAATCGTTAAATAGCTAATGCATTTACTTCCGTCAACAATAAAAGGTTCAACAATAGCTTCTGTTGGACAGGCATCAATACATTTTGTGCATGTTCCACAATAATCTTTGATAGGGCCATCGTATTCTAATTCTAAATCAATAATTAATTCTGCTATAAAAAAAAATGAACCTTGTTGCTTATTAATTAAGTTGGCATTTTTTCCAATCCAACCTAAACCACTTTTTTTTGCCCATGCTTTGTCTAATACAGGCGCGCTGTCAACAAATGCTCGTCCATTTACATCACCAATTTTTTCTTTTAATGTATTTAAAAACTCTTTTAATTTTTCTTTGATAACATCATGATAATCTTTACCATACGCATACTTAGAAATTTTAGGAGCTTCAAGATTTTGAGTTTGTCCGGGATAATAATTATATAAAAGTGATACTACCGATTTAGCATGATCAACTAAAAGAGCTGGATTTAGTCTTTTGTCAAAATGGTTTTCCATATATTCCATTTTTCCATGCATGCTTTTATTTAGCCATGCTTCTAATCTTGGAGCTTCTTCTTCTAAAAATTCTGCTTTGCTAATACCACAAAAATCAAAACCCAATCGTTTTGCTTCTTGTTTGATGATAGATGAATATGTTTGTTTATTAATCTTCAATTAAACCACCCATTCGGCCTCTAAATGATTTCCCTAAATGTTTGTAAGCTTTTTCGGTAGCTTCTCTTCCTCTTGGAGTTCTGCTTAAGTAACCTTCTTGTATCAAGAAAGGTTCATAAACTTCTTCAATAGTTCCAGCTTCTTCACCAACAGCAGTGCTGATAGTTGTAATTCCTACAGGCCCACCTTTAAACTTTTCAATAATGGCAGAGAGTATACGAATATCCATTTCGTCTAATCCATTCTTATCCACATTTAAAGCTTTTAATCCGTAAGTAGCAATGTCAATATTGATAGTGCCATCTCCTTTAATTTGCGCAAAGTCTCTTACACGACGTAATAAGGCATTGGCAATACGAGGTGTACCTCTGCTTCTTCTTGCTATTTCATAGGCTGCTTCATCAGCAATTTCAACTCCTAAAATGTTTGAACTTCGTTGAACAATATTTGTCAAAACTTTACTGTCGTAATAATTTAAGCGAGAGGTAATACCAAAACGTGCTCTTAATGGTGCGGTTAATAAACCACTGCGGGTTGTTGCGCCAACTAATGTAAATGGATTTAATTTAATTTGAACTGTTCTAGCATTTGGTCCACTATCAATCATAATATCGATTTTATAGTCTTCCATCGCAGAGTATAAATACTCTTCAACAATAGGACTCAAACGATGAATTTCGTCAACAAATAACACATCAAAAGGCTCCAAATTAGTCAATAACCCTGCTAAATCTCCTGGTTTATCTAATACAGGACCGCTGGTTACTTTTAGATTAACACCTAAATCATTTGAAATAATATGAGCTAATGTTGTTTTACCTAATCCTGGAGGACCGTGAAGTAAAACATGATCCAGAGCTTCTTCTCGTTGTTTTGCTGCCTGAACAAATAC
>JBBIUW010000219.1:0-5304 GCA_037440045.1 Sphingobacteriaceae bacterium | reverse complement strand
AGAGATGAGTCATCGCGGCGGGAAGTTCGATCAGCGACTCGACGCCGCCAAGCGATTCGGCGAGGGCGAAAATTCTTGTCGCCTCCACCACTTTGACCGCCGCGTCGCGTCCGCCTTTCATGATGATGGAGACCATGCCGCCGCCATTTTTCATTTGTTTTTTTGCAATGCCGTGTTGCAGATGTGTTGTTAAATACGGATATTTTAAACTTGCAATTTTATTGTGCGATTGCAATTGCTCTGCAATAAATAATGCATTGGATGCATGGCGTTCCATGCGCACATCCAATGTTTCCAAACTTTTACTCAACACCCATGCATTGAACGGCGACAGGGCAGGGCCGGTGCTTCTGCAAAACAAATACACTTCTTTAATTAATTCTTTTTTACCAACAACAACACCGCCGAGAACTCTTCCTTGTCCATCTAACCATTTGGTTGCCGAATGAATAACAATATCGGCACCCAACGCAATCGGTGTTTGATTAATAGGTGTTGCAAAACAATTATCAACGATAAGTAGTACCTTATGCTTTTTAGCCACCAATGCTACCTGCTCCAAATCAATTAACTCAATGGCAGGATTTGTAGGAGTTTCTAAATAAATGAATTTAGTTTCGGGTTTAATGAGTGCTTCTATCTCACTAACATTATTTGTATTAAAATAAGAATGTGAGATATTCCATTTAGGAAAATATTTGGTGAAAATAGCGTGAGTAGCGCCAAACACAGAAGAGCAAGCCACTACATGGTCTCCTGACTTTAAAAGAGACATAAACGTTGTATAAATTGCCGCCATACCCGAAGCTGTTGCAAAACCAGATTCAGCCCCTTCTAACAAACATACCTTTTCAATAAACTCGTTAGTGTTTGGATTAACATACCTTGAATAAATAAAATCATCAGACTCTTCATTAAAAGCTGCTCTCATTTCTTCAGCCGAATCGAACACAAAACTAGAGGTTAAAAACAATGGAGCGGAATGCTCGTTATAATCTGTTCTCTCCAACTGAGTTCTTATTGCTTTGGTTTCAAATTGTTTGTTTTCCATATAGTTATTTGTTTATTCTCTACTTCGCTCGAGCTGACAATTAATTTAGTGTAATCTTATAAGTAATTGTTGCTGTTGGCTCCAAGGTTTTTGAAACCGAACAATATTTTTTCATAGAAAGTTTAACTGCTCTTTCTACTTTATCGGCATCAATATTTCCCTTAAAAATAAAATGAACTACGATTGTTTTAAATAAAGAATAACCTTCAACACCTACAGGCTCTCTAGCTCCTTCCACTTCTATATCAAACGATTCTATTTCTTGTTTTTGTTTTCTTAAAATAGAAACAATATCAATGGCACTGCAACTACCTAAAGCCGCCAGTAGTAATTGCATTGGTCGCATCCCTTTTTGATGACCACCTATAGAAACGGCTCCATCTATTGAAATACGATTTCCATCTTCATTTGTTGCCTCAAAATTAAAATCCTTATCTACTCTATTTAATTTAATTTGCATACATGTGTTTTATTCAAATATAAAACATTAATTTTTTTTAACGAATAAAACAAGTCATTAATGCTTATGTGAATGAGAATTAATAGCCGAAAAATATATTTCGTACCAGTCCTGTTTATCTAAAACAACATCTACTGCTGTAGTGGCATTTTTAATCCTATCGATACTATTAGTACCTACAATAGGCAAAGCTCCCAGTTTTAAAAGCCATGCTATCGCTAATTGTTCTTCATTAATTTGATATGCGGATGCTATTTTTTTTAATGTAGCTCTAATGTTAAAAGTAGATTCGTCGTTTTTATCTAAAAGCCTACCTCCAGCTAAAGGAGCCCAAGCCAGCGGACGACTGTATTGCTGTTTAATGAAATCAATCGTACCATCTGTAATTGCTTTAGTATTTAAAATATTTAATTCAATGTGATTTGTTATAATAGGAATACTTAAGCGAGATTGCAACAACTGATGCTGATGAACTGTGAAATTAGCAACACCAATATGTTTAACGAGTCCTTTTTTAACTAATGTTGTTAAAGTTGAAGCCGTTTCATCTGCATCCATTAACGCATCGGGGTGATGTAATAATAAAATATCAATATAATCAGTTCCTAAATTTTTTAATGAACGCTCAACACTTTTCACAATATGCTCTGGGCTACTATCATAATGTCGGGTTTTGTATTGAGGACGAGAAGCATCTTCAATATTGATACCGCACTTTGTAGATAAAACAATATCCTCTCTTTTCACAGCACTTTCTTTAATGGCTTTGCCAAACAGTTCTTCTATTTGATAATTTCCATACATATCAGCATGATCAAAGGTTGTAATTCCCAAATCTAAACAAGCATGTAATTTTGCCTGCACGGTTCTATATGATATTCCATCAGGATCTTCTAAGGCTCTCCAAAAACTATAAATAACCGGTGACACCTCTGGTCCATTTTCTCCTAAATTAATTTTTTCCATCTCTTAATAATTCACTAATTCTTTTTTAAAAACGGTTCTCTTAGCATCTTCTTTAGCTAAGCTTACTTTTTCGTTAACCAACGAAAAGAATAATTTATGTTTTAAAATATAGTCTCTGTTCGCTATAATTGTTTTTAAATTAACCTTACCTACCACATAGTGATAATCTTTTCCAGTGTACTTTTCTGTAATCTCATCAAATACAATCTGCTTTAAATCTTCATTTGTATTGTATCTGAAATACGTATCAATCACAACATCATTTGTAAATTCGGGTGCGTGATTTTGAGCATATTTTTTAAACTCATATTTATATCCATGAGATAAGGCCGAAATATCTGATAAAACGGCTGCACCAGTTGGATACGAACCAGCTCCTCTACCTTGTAAAAATTGTTCGCCAGAAAATTTCCCTTCAACAATAACACCATTAAACTCATTATCAACATTGAATAAATGATTTTGTTCTTTAATAAAACGAGGCGCCACAAACACACTCACTTTATTGTCTTCTAAGCGCTGAATGATTGGTGTTAATTTAATTTTATAGCCTTTTTCGGATGCGTAATTAATATCATTATCATGTAAGGTAGTAATACCTAAATTCAATACTTCTTCTGGTTTAATAATTAAACCAAATGCATGAAGCGCAATAATAATTGCCTTAAATTTTGGGTCAAAACCTTCTACATCATTTGTAGGATCCGACTCCGCAAACCCTTTATCTTGTGCTTGCTTTAAAGCCTCACTATACGACAATTTTTCGGCAATAGTTTTAGTTAAAATATAATTAGTTGTTCCATTAAAAATTCCAGAAACTTTTTCTAATTCTTCATTATCAAAGTATTCCTCTAATGAACGAATAATAGGAATACTACCACATGCCGATGCTTCGTATAATAACGATACATTATTAGCTTGTTGTAATTGATACAATTCTTCTAAATTTTCTGCTAGTAATTTTTTATTAGCTGTAACAACGTGTTTACCTTTTTTTAAAGCTTCACTCACAATATTAAAGGCTTCATTGGCGTCGTCAATTAATTCAACCACAACATCAATTTCGGGATTGTTCAAAATCTCCCACTTATCATAGGTTATTAATTCTGTAGCTACTGTACGAGATTTGTTTTTGTTTTTAACTGCAATCTTTACGATATCTGCTTTAAAACCAGTACTGTTATTTAACACGTGGTAAAGACCTTGTCCTACACATCCAAATCCGAATAATCCAATTTTTAATTTCTTGCTCATAATCTTATATAGTTAATGTTTTAGTTTTTACGTTTTTTGTTTGATAAAAATCTTTAATATGCTTGGTTAGTTGAGTTGTTTCGATTAAAAAACCATCATGCCCATATAGTGAATCAATTTCTTTATAAACCGAACCTTTAATACCTTTAGCTAACAACTGCTGTTCATTAACAGGAAATAAAACATCAGACGTAACCGCTATTACTAACGTAGGAATTTCGATTTCGTTTAATACAGTTTCAACACTATAAGCTCTTTCTCTAGCTATATTATGAGAATCCATGGACTCAGATAAACGCACATAAGAATAGGCATTGAAACGTTTAACCAATTTTTCTCCTTGATAACGTTGATAGGAAGAAGCTGCATGATTATTAATATGGTTATGGTTTGTGTTTTTTTGTGTAGTATTATAGGTTTGATAATTTCTATAACTTAATAACGCTATACTACGAGCTGCCTGC
This sequence comes from Sphingobacteriaceae bacterium, assembly GCA_037440045.1. Lineage (GTDB taxonomy): Bacteria > Bacteroidota > Bacteroidia > B-17B0 > Aurantibacillaceae > UBA4416. The sequence continues at coordinate 1,109 of JBBIUW010000219.1, read as the reverse complement.
AAACCCTTCTCTCCTCCATTTACAGTATTTCCAAAATAAGTTCTATCAGCTTTAATGGCTAAACGTTGCGATTCATTAAAGGCAATACCCCAAGGAGAATGCTGTGCATTTGTAGCAATTAAAATTAGATGATTAGCAACCTCTGGATATTGCAATACCCATTCTTGAGCTATTTGTCCACCTTGAGAACCACCAATAATTGTATGAATTTTATCAATACCCAAATGTTGTTTTAATACCTGTAAGGTATTGGCCATATCTCTGATTGTAATTTGTGGAAAATAACTAAACCAAGGCTCGCTTGTATCAGGGTTAATACTTAAAGGCCCTGTAGTACCATAACATGATCCTAAATTATTAGCACATACAATAAAGAAATCATCAGGATTAAATAATTCATTTTCACCAAATAATCCAGTCCACCAGTCAAACACATCGCTATTAGCAGTTAAAGCATGCGATACCCAAATCACATTGCTTTTGTCTTTGTTTAGTTTACCATAAGTATGATAAGCAATTTCTAACTGAGGGAGAGATAATCCACTCTCTAATTGAAATCTTTTCTTGTATAAAAATGTATGGTTCATATCGTATTATATAAAATATCTCCTCTCTATTAAGAGAGGAGATATTCTCCTTTTAGTTTAATAATAATTCTAACTCTTGCTTAGATGTTTTTGCTAATTTTTCGAAAGCAGTAATAAAATCATTTTTTATATCGTCGATGTGTTCTATACCAACTGATACTCTTAACAATCCTGCTTCTACACCTGCACGTTTTTGCTCATCTTTAGATAATTGTTCGTGTGTAGTTGTTGATGGATGAATAATTAATGTTTTTGCATCACCTACATTTGCTAAGTGACTGATTAAAGAAAGATTATTCACCACAAAATCAGCCGCTACTTTTCCGTCTTTTAATTTAAAAGATAACACACCACCAAAGCCATTTTTAAGGTATTTTTTTGCTAAAGCATGATATTTAGAACTTTCTAAACCAGGATAATTAACATATTCTACCTCTGGTCTTTTTTCTAACCATTTAGCTAATTCCAAAGCATTATCAACATGACGTTGTACTCTTAATGATAAAGTTTCTAAACCAGTAA
>JBBIUW010000218.1:0-5307 GCA_037440045.1 Sphingobacteriaceae bacterium | reverse complement strand
CGATAGAACTTTTGGTTTAACAACTCACCCCTACCAATACGATTTAGCGGAAGAATGGCAAAAACACACTGGATTACCGTTTGTATTTGCTTGCTGGGTAAGCAATGTGCCATTAGAAGAACAATTTATTTCTGAGTTCAATAAAACACTAGCATTCGGAGTTAATCATATTGAAGAAGCTGTTGTCGAAAAACCAAATCAAGCATTAGGCGATAAAGCTTTAGATTACTTGAAAAATAAAATCTCTTATAATTTAGATGCTGATAAAAGAAAAGCATTAGAAAAGTTTTTGGAGTTAATAAAATAACATTTAACCTAATTCTGTGTCAATTTAAGCTGTAATTTACCCTAATTTTGTACCATTTTTAGCATAAATTTATCCTAATTTTGTGCTGTTTTTATCGAAAAACTACCATTTACTAAACTTACCCTATTATTTAGTTTCACAAATAGATGGTTATATTGAATGGATATGGAAAGAGATAAAAAATATTAAAAAATAAAATAATGAAAAAAAATATTTCAATTACGCTTTTACTTCTTATTCAACTTAGTTTAATTTCTCAACAAAACACTTATAATGTATTTGAAATTAGTAAAGGTGAAATATTCAAAAAAGATTACGCGTATATTACTTACTTATTTAATGATCTTTATTCTGCTACATTACTAGATAGTATAACAAAAACGTATAAAGAACATTCAACAGGAATAATTAACGAAAATGAAAATATAATTGTTCCTTTTAAATATAATGTTGTGCAAAATATGTGGGATTATGAATCCGATACTAGTAAGCGATTAGTAACAGTTGCTGATATTAGAAATAAAAAAGGAATGTGTATTCTTGATTTAAATGAAAAAGAAATCGGAAAATCAATTGTGGAAAATTACAGGGCTTACAGATATTATCTATTTGATAAAACCTTTATAGTTGGACAAAATGTAAACTCAGATATTATTAACCTTAAAACAGGGGAAATTAAAAAAACGATTTATGAAAAAATTGAACCTTTAAACAATGTAATTGCATCAGGTGAGTTAAATAATCGAAAATTTATAATTAATGAAAACGGCAATCAAGTTAATATAAATAGTTTTTACAGAATCCGAAAACTAACAGATTCTTTAATTTTAGTAGTTAATAATGATTCTAGTGGAGTATTAAATTATGTTGGAGAATTTGTTGTTCCTTTAAGTTTTAAGCATATTGCACCTTTTTACAATATCCTACTAACCCAGACATACAATACTGGTAAACCACTAAAGTTAAATAATAATTTAAAAGATAAAATTAGTGACTATTCATTTACCTTAAATAATTCAAACTCTAAAGTAAAAACATATTACTCAGCAGATATAGAAAACTTAAAACAAAATGGCAAGTATGGTGCCCTTGATAACAAAGGAAATATTATTATCCCATTTGATTTTGAAATATTAGAACCTGGTTTAAATACAAATTTAATAGCTTCAAAAAATAATTTATTTGGCATTATTTCAAAAAATGGAAATGTAATAATACAACATAAATATTCAAATATTTCAATATGGAAAAACAAATATTACTTATTAAACTACAATAGTCTTTGTGGTTTAATAAGTAATAATTTTAAAGAAATCATGCCCACAGTATATAATCAAATTACTCCAATAAATGATACAAGTTTTTTCGTACTTGATAAAACTCAATGGTACAGAGTAACTATTGATAGCGTAAAAGTAACTTCAAAACAGAAAATAGAATTAAATTCTACCTATAAAATTAATAATATCAAATATCCGAATGCGAATTCCGATGACGATTTAATTTCGGAAAATTATTTCTTACTTCAAAAAAACGGATTATTTGGAATCATTTCAGAAGATTCCAAAATAAAAATTACCCCAATTTATAATCAAAATTCCGACTTTAGTCCCTTTAAAAATAATTATTTTGAATTTATGAAAAATGGCAGTACTGTTATTTTCACTCTCAATGGTATCGAACTAAAAAACATTACTACTCTTTATAATTATCAAAAATATCTAAGTGATTTCATAATTTGTATAAAAGACGGTAAATATGGTGTAGTAAGTCAAAATGGTGAAGTGATCATCCCTTTTAAATATTCAGAAATTATTTCTGCAGTCGAAAATAAATTTATAATTAAAAAATAAAATATTAGTTATTTAATTTTAAAGGTGTTATAATTTAACATCTAATTTTTTCCCCTTTTTTCTCCCATAAAATAACTACATTTAAAGGTTATTAATTGGCTATGAAAAAAATTACCTTACTCCTATTTTTGGCTTTGATTTCAGTTTCAGAAATCAAAGCACAAAACGAATATATAGATTATCGCTCTTCTACAAATCCATTGTACTGGAAAAACAGAAAACCTTTCGCGGATTATTGGCAACAGGATGTTCATTACACCATCAAAGCTACATTAAACGACACAACTGATGTTATAACAGGACATGAAGAGTTAACCTACTGGAACAACTCACCAAAAGAATTATACTTTGTTTACTTTCATCTATATAACAACGCACAAACAAAAGATTCTTATCTAGCTGATTTATACAAGAATAACAATTACCATTTAAAGTTTAACAAATACCGTAACGAAGGAAAAGGTACTGAAGTAATAAGTATTAAAAACGGAAATACGATTCTTAAAACTGAATTAGATAATACAGTTATGAAAGTGTACTTAGAACGTCCTCTTCAGCCTGGCGAATCCATTACATTTGACTTAGATTTTAAAACCTATTATGCTAAAGAAGTCATTCGTAATAGAATGAAAATGTATAATGCGTTTGGGAATAAGCATTATGATGTAACCCATTGGTATCCTCGTATCTCAGTATATGATAGAAAATTTGGTTGGGACACTGACCAACACATGGATCATGAATTTTATGGAGATTTTGGATCATTTTATGTAGAATTTACATTACCAAACAATTATGTATTAGATGCCACTGGAATTTTACAAAACGAAAAAGAAGTATTGCCAGATACGTTGCGTCAAAAATTAGATATCGCAAACTTTGCTAAAAAACCATGGAACTCTGCGCCAAGCACAATTATAAAAAGAGATGGAACAACTAAAACATGGAAATTTTCAGCATTAAATGTTCATGATTTTGCTTTAACTGCCGATCCAACCTATCGAATAGGCGAATATATGTGGCATGGCATTAAGTGTGTAGCATTAGTACAAGAACCTCATGCTGCAGGTTGGCAAACTTGCCCTCAGTTTATTGCTAAAGTATTAGACGTAAATTCTTATAATATCGGGCCATATCATTATCCCAAAATGATTTGTGCGGATGCACAAGACGGAGTTGAATATCCTATGCTAACATTAGACGGAGGTTACGACCCTAATTACCGTGATTTATTAATTCATGAAATGACACACAACTGGTTTTTTGGTATGGTTGGTAATAATGAAACATACAGGGCATTCTTAGATGAAGGCTTTACTCAATTTTATACCGCTGATACTTATCAGTTTATTGATGGGCCAAATAAAATTGAGCAACAACCAAAAAGCAAATACGTTCAACGTTTTACTGAACAAAATAGAATTTTAGATGATCAAATTTATAATGGCTACATGAATTCTGTTACTGTTCGTGGCGAAGAAGTTACTTTAAATACGCATAGTGATGATTACAACGGAGGTATTCGACATGGTGGTGGCTATAGTTCTGTATATACAAAAACAGCAGCTATGTTAAAAAACTTAGAATACGTTTTAGGCCGTTCTTTATTTGATAAATGTATGCAACACTATTTTAATCAATGGAAATTTGCACATCCTTATCCAGAAGACTTTAGAAACTCTGTCATTCAATATAGCGGTGTTGACTTAAATTGGTTTTTTGATCAATGGTTAGAAACCACAAAAAAAATTGATTATAAAATTGGTAGAATCAAAAAAGGAAAAAACAAAGGCGAATATTTAATTAAGTTCAAGCGCAAAGGCGATATGCAAATGCCAATTGATTTTGCGGTAATTGACAAAAATGATTCAGCCTATATGTATCACATACCAAATACTTGGTTCGAAAAACCAGTAAAATCAAATATGCTACCACGATGGATTGGTTGGGGAAAAGTAAAACCAACATATGTAGCAAAGGTTCAAATTAATGGCAAACTTAAAAACGTTATCATCGATCCGTCTCGTAGATTAGCAGATGTAGATATGATGAACAATGTTAAACACCATAGAGTGAATGTTACATTTGATTCTAAAATTTATAACCCATTAGATTGGAAGCATTACGAAATTAAAGCAAGACCAAGTTTATGGTATAATGGCTACGATGGTGTTAAAGTTGGAGCCCATCTTAATGGAGGCTACATGAATACAAAACATGTATTTGATGTTACAGCATGGTTTAGCACTGGAATGGGACAAGCATATTTAGACAGTACTACAAAAATAAATAGCTATAATACTTTCTCGTTTTTATTAAATTATAGAACATCTACTGCTAAGTTTATAAAAAAATCAAACATCTACATGACATTAAAATCATTAGATGGCTTAGAAAGCGGATTAATTGGATTCGAGAAAAAAAGCAATAACGAAAAAAACAGAATTTACATTCAGTATAAAGCAATGGTTAGAGATATGCCAAATGATTTGGTTTACCTAATTAATCAAAACGAATGGCAAATTCAAAAAATGAATAGTTATTTAAATGTAGGTATTGACCACAATTATAATTACAACAGAGGAACTGGTTTTATGAACTTAAACATGAGGGCAAGTGCTTTAACAAGAGATTATGATTATTCAAACTTACAATATACGGCGATTAATAAAAATGACTTAGGAAAAATCAATATCAATACACGTGTTTTTGCTCAGTTAGGTTTTGGTACAATGCTAGCTGACGAATCTATGTTATTTGCGGCAGGTTCAAATCCAGAAGATTTAATGGATAATAAATACACTCGATCAAATGGCTTTATACCTCCAAGCTGGGGAAAATATGGCGCTATGACTAATCATTTTACTGCCGGTGGCGGATTAAACTTAAGAGGTTATTCTGGTTATGTATTAGCTTCTGTTGATGAAAATGGATTTATCGTAAATAATTACAAAGGAACAACTGGTGCATCTGCAAGTACTGAAATTGAATTTGGAGAACTATTTAGTTTTATGAATTTTAAAAAATTAAATAATGCTGTAAAATTAACTCCATATTTATTCGGAGACGCTGGAATCATTAATACAAATGCACCAACTAAAGCTACAGTTATGTCTAATGTTATGGCTGATGCAGGTGTAGGTTTTG
>JBBIUW010000217.1:0-5333 GCA_037440045.1 Sphingobacteriaceae bacterium | reverse complement strand
AGGAAAGGTATTACTTTTTTATAAAACAAAAAATGCCGTTACTTTCTTTGTAACGGCATTTTTTGTTTAGAATATCTTATTATTCCTCAGTTGAAATAATATTCGGGTCAACCATAATACGACCACAGTGCTCACAAACCAATATCTTTTTGTTCATTTTAATATCCAATTGTTTTTGAGGAGGAATTTTATTGAAACATCCACCACAAGCATCACGCTCAACAGGAACTACCGCTAATCCGTTACGAGTATTTGCGCGTACTCGTTTGTATGCGTTTACTAATCTTTCTTCAATTCCTTCAGTTGCTTTTTCAGAGGCTTTCATTAATTCTTTCTCATCTTTCTCTGTTTCTGCAATAATCTCGTCTAATTCAGATTTTTTTAATTTTAAATCTTTCTTACGCTCAGAGAAATCATGTTGAGATTTTTCAACGATTTCAGATTTAGACTCGATAGCGAATTTATATTCCTTTAAGCGTTTTTCAGCTAATTGAATTTCTAAATTTTGAAACTCTATTTCTTTAGTAATAGCATCGTACTCACGGTTGTTTCTTACTTTTCCTTGTTGAGCTTCGTATTTTTTAATGTTAGCTTTAAAATCTTTAATAGCTTGAGTTTTTTCAGCAACTTGTTCTTCTAATTCTTTTAACTCTTGAGATAAATTATTTACACGAGTTTCTAAACCAGCAACGCTATCTTCTAAATCTTGAACTTCAAGAGGTAACTCCCCGCGAACCGTACGGATACGATCAATCTTAGAATCGATAATTTGTAATTCATATAAAGCACGAAGTTTTCCTTCGATAGATGCATCAATTTTTTCTTTGATTTTAGCGCACATAGTTTAAAAATAATTAACTGGGTTAGTGTTTGTTTCCGTTAAATAGAGTGCGAAAGTAGGAAATTTATTTGATATAATTTCATAAAAAATTTTAGGCGTAAACTGCTCACTTTCATAATGTCCAATATCAGCAATCAAAATTTGGTTTTCAGCGTCAAAAAACTCATGATATTTAAAATCAGAACTTATGTAAATGTCTGATTTTGAATTTATTGCGTTTTTTAATAGAAAACTGCCACTTCCGCCGCAAAGTGCTACTTTTTTTACAGATTTATTTAATAACGGTGTATGTTTAATAAGTTTTAACATAAAAACCGACTTTAAATGCTCCAAAAATTCAATTTCAGGCATTGGTTTTTCTAATTCTCCAATCATTCCTGAACCAATGTTCTGATAAGAATTTTCTAGTTGGTAAATGTCGTAAGCAACTTCTTCATATGGATGATTTTGTTTAAGGGCAGAAATAATCTGAGATTCATAAATGTTTTCAAATATTAATTCTAATCGTGTTTCTTTTTCCAAACTTAATTTACCTTTTTCTCCAACAAACGGATTAGAACTTTCATTCCCCCTAAAACTCCCTGTTCCTTCTAAAATAAAACTGCAACTATCATAATTACCAATATTTCCAGCTCCTGCGCTAAACAAACTTTCTTGAATTTGAACTAAATGTGATGCTGGAACAAAAGTGACTATTTTTTTTAATAGCGATTTTTTTGGCGCTAAAATTTGAGTATTGATTAATCCTAGTTTATCCGCAATTTTTTTATTTACACCTAGTTTTACGTTATCCAAATTAGTATGGCAGGCATAAATAGCAATATTGTTTTGTATGGCTTTTATAACTGTTCTTTCAACATAATTATTGCCATTTAATTTTTTTAAACCACTAAAAATAATTGGATGATGAGCTATTATTAAGTTGCATTTTTTTTGGATAGCTTCCTCTACAATAGCTTCAGTGCAATCTAAACACAAAATAGCACCAGTTATCTCTTGGTCTATATTACCAGTTAATAACCCACAGTTATCATAAGATTCTTGATAAGTTAGTGGCGCAAATTTTTCTATTTCGTAAATGATGTTTTTTAAAATCATATTATTGTGCTAAAGTTTTATGCATTAAATTTACTAATAAAACATATTGTTACTCTAAATATATTATAGAATATGGGATTTACGGTTGTTGTAGTTTTTGGAGTTGTTATTTATGTATTATTTAAAAAGGATTTAACTAAGGAAAAAGTATTTGATGCGAGTATTTTTTTGCCAAAATGGCGATTAATTTTAGTAGAACATGTAGCTTTTTATAATAGTTTAGAAAATGAAGAAAAACTACGATTTGAAAATAGTATTCTAGAATTTTTATCAGAGGTTAGGGTAACAGGGATTGATGTAAAGATTAACGATACAGATAGAATATTGGTTGCGTCAAGCGCAATTATTCCCATTTTTGCATTTCCTGATTGGAAATATAGTACAATAGATGAAGTATTGCTTTACCCAAATAGTTTTAATGAAAGGTTTGAAACGAAAGGTCCAGGTAGAAATATATTGGGCATGGTTGGCGATGGGTATTTAAACGGAACAATGATTTTATCAAAACCCGCTTTAATTCACGGGTTTTTGAATGAAACTGATAAAAGAAACACAGCTATCCATGAATTTATACATTTAATTGATAAAGAAGATGGAGCAATTGATGGTTTACCAGAAGTATTATTAAATAAGCAGTATGCTTTACCTTGGCTAGAATTAATAACTTATAAAATAGAAGAAATTAATAATGGAAAATCAGACATTAATCCTTACGGAGCAACAAGCCATATTGAATTTCTAGCTGTGGTTAGCGAATATTTTTTTGAACGCCCACATTTATTAGAAAGCAAACACCCAGAATTGTATGGAATGATGGAACAAATGTTTCAACAGGAAATGAGTGCTAAAACATTAGAACGTCAAAAAAACAGAATTGGAAGAAACGACCTATGTCCTTGTAATAAAGGTAAAAAGTTTAAAAATTGTTGTGGCGGAATTTATTATTCTTAATCTACTATTTCATAACTTCTTTGTATCTAGAACATGTCACCAAATGGTCGTTTACCATTCCTGCAGCTTGCATATAGGCGTAACAAATTGTAGAGCCAACAAATGTAAAGCCTCTCTTTTTTAAAGCCTTGCTCATGGCATCTGATTCAGGGCAAGTTGCTCTAATATCAGACGATTGTTTAACTTTTGTAACAATGGTTTTGTAATCAGTAAATTGCCAAATATATTTATCAAAGGAGCCATATTCTTTTTGAATGTCTATAAATGCTTTAGCGTTTTTAATAGTACCTGTGATTTTTAATTTATTACGAATTATTCCTTCGTTTTGCATTAACTCCAAAACTTTAGCTTCGTCAAATTTTGCTACTTTTTTTACATCAAAATTTGCAAAAGCTTTTTTAAAATGTTTACGACGGTGTAAGATAGTTTTCCAACTCAATCCCGCCTGAAAAGAGTCTAATACAATAAATTCAAAATGTTTTCTATCATCATGAACAGGTGTGCCCCATTCAGTATCGTGGTAATGAAGCATTTGTTCATCGTTGCCAGGCCAAGTACATTGCATATTATTTTCGAATTTATGACGAATATACGAATACTTAAGTGATAGAAAACATCTTTACAATGAGTATTTTAGTTTCATATATTCATTAATACTTCATAATTATTAAATGGAAAACTTTCTTACTTTTGCTAAAATATAAAATCATATTATGGGAATTGAAGAAAAAATTAATGCAGATGTAAAGGCATCAATGTTAGCTAAAGACGCTAAACGTTTAGAGGCAGTAAGAGCTATAAAATCAGTTATATTATTATTAAAAACTTCTCCTGAAGGATTAACAGAAGAAAGTGCTTTAAAGGCTATTCAAAAAGAATATAAAAAACGTAAAGAAACAGCAGAGGTTTATATTCAACAAAATCGTCAAGATTTAGCAGATGACGAATTAGCTCAAGCATTGGTTATGGAAGAGTATTTGCCAAAAGCATTAACTGAAGATGAGATTAAAACAATTGTAAAAAATGCCATTGCTGAAGTAGGAGCGAGTAGCGCAGCTGATATGGGCAAAGTAATGGGAGCGGCTAATAAAGTAGTTGCAGGAAGAGCTGATGGAAAATTAGTTTCTCAAATAGTAAAAGAAATGTTAGGATAATATTTCATATTATTAATAACAAAAAAGCCTCAGATGTTTCTGAGGCTTTTTTGTTTAGTTATCTTCTTTTTTCTTTTTAGTTTTTGGCTTAATAGTTTTAACAACAATTTCTTTCTTATCGTTATCAAAATCTATTTCAATTTGATCGCCTTCAGATAAATTGCTTTGAATAATTTCTTCAGCCATTGGATCCTCTAAATACTTTTGAATAGCACGTTTTAAAGGACGAGCTCCATATTGAGAATCGTAACCTTTTTCAACAATAAAGTCTTTAGCGGCATCGGTAATTTTAATAGTGTAACCAAGATTGTTAACACGTCCAAATAAGCTGTTTAATTCAATATCAATGATTTTATGAATATCTTCTTTGTTAAGAGCATTAAACATAATAACATCATCAATACGATTTAAGAACTCAGGAGCAAATGCTTTTTTCAATGCATTTTCAACTACGCCTTTACTCATTTCAGCTTCGCTATCTTGTCGTGTTTGAGTACCAAAACCAACACCAGTTCCAAATTCTTTTAACTGACGAGCCCCAATGTTAGAAGTCATAATAATGATTGTGTTTTTGAAATCAATTTTACGACCTAAACTATCCGTTAACTGTCCATCATCTAATACTTGTAACAACATATTAAATACATCTGGATGTGCTTTTTCGATTTCATCTAATAACACAACAGAGTATGGACGACGACGAACTTTTTCAGTTAATTGTCCACCTTCTTCATAACCGACATATCCCGGATGTGCACCAATTAAACGAGTTACGGCAAATTTTTCCATATACTCACTCATGTCAATTCTAATTAAAGCTTCATCATTATCAAATAAATGTTTAGCTAAAATTTTTGCTAATTGAGTTTTACCAACACCTGTTGGTCCCAAGAATATAAATGAACCAATTGGTTTGTTAGGGTCTTTTAAACCTGCACGGTTACGTTGAATCGCTTTAACAACTTTCTTTAAAGCTTCATCTTGTCCAATTACTTTACCTTGTAACTGCTCAACCATTTTCACTAATTTCTCTCCTTCATTTTGAGAAATACGTTGAACAGGAACACCACTCATCATAGATACAACTTCAGCAACATGGTCTTCGGTAACAACAACTCTATTAAGTTTAGTCTCTTCTTCCCACGCTTTTTTAGCTGCATCTAAAGATGCTTGTAATTGTTTTTCTGTATCACGTAATTTAGCAGCTTCTTCATATTTTTGAGAACGAACTACTTGATTTTTTAGTTCTTTAATGTCCTCCATTTTTTTCTCTAACTCTAAAATATTTT
>JBBIUW010000216.1:0-5337 GCA_037440045.1 Sphingobacteriaceae bacterium | reverse complement strand
AAAAAGAAATGGGAGGAGAAAAAAACTGAATTAGTAGAAAAATGGTTACAGCAACGCGCTCAGTTAAGGCAATTGAACAATAGCATTGTTGACGAACCAAATTTAAGAATTGAACTGCAAACAATTTTAAGTAAAATAGCTGTTTACGAAAGTTCAACTTATAAAGACACATTAGATAAGTATAACAATCTAAATATTGTAAATAGTTTTTTTAAAGATACAAATAGTAAAGTAGCTGATCTAATTAGTACTTTAAGTAAACTACCAGAATCAATTAAAGAAATATCAATTGCTGAGAATGTAAATAAATCTCTGAAAGAAGATAGTATAAATTTTATTTCTCAATTAAACGAAGTAATTAGAGCTGTAAATGTAAAAGCACAGGAAGCTATTGATCTTGTAAACCCATATAAAGAAAATCTTAATGAGCGTTTAAACGCTCTTTCATGGAAACCGGAATTTGATGCAGCAAAAGTTGGATATGACGGCATTGTAGAAAAAATAAAAGAATTAGGAAGTGATTCCTATGAACTTTTATTAGAGAAAAGAGAAAAGGTAACAGAAAAGCTTAAATTAATTGAAAAAAACAAAGCTGAAATAGCCACTTTTGAAACTACACTTACAGAAACCTATAATGCAATAATTCAGACTGAAAAAGAATTAAGAACTGAGCGCAATAAAATTATTAATTTATGGAAACAAAAAGATGATGCTAATAATCCATTTTTAGTAATTGAATTATTACCAATGTCAGATGAAGAGGATGCTAACAGAACGTTAAGGCTATTGCTCAGAAAACAAGGTGCCGAATATAGCGGTGCAATATATCAGGTTAATGAAGACACTGATGAGAAAAGTGGAGCAATCAGTGAATTAGTTTCTGAACCGGACGTAACAAGATGGGACAAAAGACTTGAGTTAGTGAATCGTTTTATTAATGCTACTGATGAAAATAGAAATGGTTTAGATGGCAGATTAGTGAAACACATTGAAAGTCTTAAAGCGAATACACCCGAAGATATTGACCGTTTAATGGTTTGGACGCCTGAGGATAAATTAGTCTTGAAATTTAAAAAACAAGGCGCTTTACAGGACATTCAAGCAGGTTCGGCAGGAGAAAGAACAGCGGGCATGTTAGGATTGCTTTTAGCTTTAGATAATATTCCATTAATTATTGACCAACCGGAAGATGATTTAGATACAAGATTAATTTCAAATTTTGTTGTTCCTGGATTCAAAACCTTAAAACAATCAAGACAATTAATCTTAGTCACACATAATCCAAATATTACTGTAAATGGCAACTCTGACAATGTTGTTTATATGAATTTTGCATCAGGACAAATAACTGTAGCAGGGAATAATGCTTTGCAGGATAAAGATATTAGAAATGCTGTTTGTGATGTTATGGAAGGCGGTCGAGATGCGCTGAACAGAAGATATTATAGAATATCAAAAGCTTTAAAATAAAATGAACTACACTCAAATTGAAAATAACGTTCAAAAAGTAATTAAAGAATTTAATCAGTTCTCTTTTATTTATGACTTGTTGTTGGCTTATGGTTTTCCAAAAGCCTCAATAAAACGCCTGCAAACTGGCACATTAAATATGTCAGGTGTAAGTGGGGAAATAGCATGGAAGAAAAAACTGTTTTTTAAAGAAGTAGAAAGCGAAGAACTTTATTCTGTAATTGATGCAATAAAATCGTCAAATGCAGCAACCAAACACGACCCTCGTTTTGTTATTGTAACAGATTATAAAAGATTACTTGCAATTGATTCAAAAACTCAAGATTCATTAGATATTGAGCTTTTGGAATTTCCTAAACATTTTGATTTCTTTTTGCCTTGGGCTGGTATGGAAAAGGCCCAATTGCAAATGGAAAATCCGGCAGATGTAAAAGCTGCTGAGAAAATGGCTAAGTTGTATGATGAGATTAAAAAAGATAATCCCATTACAACTGCCGAAGAGGTTCATAACCTCAATGTGTTTTTATCTCGCTTATTATTCTGTTTTTTTGCAGAAGACACAGGAATATTTCCAGTTAAAGGGCAATTTACTAACGCAATTGATTCTCATACACAAGCTGATGGTAGTGACCTGCACACATACCTAGACAATTTATTTATTGTTTTAAATACCGAACTGAACTCAAATTTCCGAAGAGATCTGCCTGTTTACCTTGATGTCTTTCCTTATGTAAATGGTGGACTGTTTGGCGGTTTGTGTGATGTACCGTCTTTCACTCGTAAAAGCCGACAAATATTAGTTGAATGTGGCGAACTAGATTGGAGCGCCATTAATCCTGATATTTTTGGTTCAATGATTCAGGCGGTTGTTACTCCTGAACATCGTGGCGGTATGGGGATGCATTATACCTCTGTACCAAATATTATGAAGGTAATAGAACCTTTATTTTTAAACGAACTACATGAGGAATTTGAAGCAAGTAAAAACGAACCTCGGAAGCTACAAGCATTATTACAACGTATTGCAAAAATTTTAATTTTTGACCCTGCCTGTGGTAGTGGAAACTTTTTAATTATAGCGTACAAGGAGCTTCGATTACTGGAAATAAAAATATTGCAACAATTGCAATTATTGCAACGTGCAGCAACAGGATTTGAACCACATCAACTGGAGTTAATACCAAAAGCCCAATTAACTTTGGCGGCACAATACCAACCAAGTTTATTTTCAATTATTGAACTTCAGCATTTTTATGGTATTGAGTTAGATGACTTTGCACACGAAATTGCTATTCTTTCTTTATGGTTAGCACAACACCAAATGAACCAAAAATTTAAAGAAGTTTTTGGTGAAGCTAATCCTACTTTACCCTTACAAGCAGGCGGTAATATAATACACGGTAACGCTACTCGTTTAGATTGGGAAATTATTTGCCCTAAAAATGAGAATGATGAAATATATATTTTAGGTAATCCTCCTTATTTGGGTCAAAAAAAGCAGAACTCAGAACAGAAACAAGATTTGTATTTGCTTTTCAATCATTTACCTAATTTCAAAACTTTAGATTACATTTCTTGTTGGTTTTATAAAGCTTCAAATTTTATAAATACCAATTCCTGTTTTGCTTTTGTTTCTACGAACTCAATATGTCAAGGTTCTCATGTTCCCTTATTATGGCCTTACATATTGCAAGGAAATAAGAATCAAGTTTTTTTTGCCGTCAAAGATTTTAAATGGTCAAATAACGCAAAAAACAAAGCCGGTGTTACTTGCTCAATTGTTGGTGTTAATAGTAAAAAAGATTGCAAAAAATCTATTATTACTGGCAACTCGATCTTTTTAGTAAAAAACATCACACCTTATCTAAATAGTGATAGAAACATTATTGTTGAAAAAAGAGCAGAATGCATAAGTGAATTGCCCAAGATGGTTTCAGGTAATATGGCGCTGGATGATGGGCATTTATTACTTGAAGACTTCGAGAAGATTAAGTTAATCAATGATTACCCTGATTCTGAAAAATTTATTCGTGAAACAACAGGTGGTAAGGAATATATTTATGATATTAAACGTTGGTGCTTATGGATTGAAAATAAAGATTTAGACGAAGCGATTAAAATTATTCCTATAAAGAAAAGAATTGATGCTTGTTATAATTTTAGAATTAATGGGGGAGAAGTTGCAAAAACTTTAGCGAATAGAGCCCACCAATTCAGGTACAGGCATGTTCCCTTAAAAAGCCAAATTATTATACCACAAACTACTTCAGAAAGTAGAGAATATATTCCTTTTGGTTTTCTTAACAAAGACATTATTATACAACAAAGTGCTCAAGTACTTTACGACCCAGAGCCATACGTTTTAGGAATTTTATCATCAAAGATTCATTTGGTTTGGGTTAAAGCGGTTGGCGGTAAACATGAGTCTCGTATCAGATATTCGCCTTCCTTATGCTACAATACATTCCCTTTCCCTTCGCTGTCACAACAATCTAAAGATGAATTAACAAAATGTACTTATCGTATACTAGAAGCAAGGGAAAAACATTCAGAACTCACATTAGCTCAACTGTATGATCCCGATCAAATGCCGAAAGATCTTCGTGAAGCGCATCGTCTAAATGATATTGCGGTTGATCTCTGTTATCGCATTAAACCTTTTGAAACAGATGAAGAACGTTTAGAATATTTATTTAAACTCTATGAACAAATGATTGCCGAAGAAAAAAATAAAGGCACTTTATTTGAAGGGGAAGAAAAACCTAAAAAGAAACCTAAAAAAGTAAAAGCTTAATTATGCCAGATATAGTACATGTAACCTACGGTCAAACAGGTCAAAGTTCAGCAACCAACAAATATGGTATGCGCGAAATGCAAGAAAAAGCATATCAAGCACGTGATGCTAAATATTTATTATTAAAAGCCCCACCGGCATCGGGTAAATCAAGAGCCTTAATGTTTATTGCTTTGGATAAATTGGTAAATCAAGGTTTAAAAAAAGTAATTGTTGCTGTTCCTGAAAAGTCAATTGGTGGTTCGTTTGGTAAAACAAATTTAAAAGAGTTTGGTTTTTTCTCTAATTGGGAACCAAACGATAATTATAATTTATGTACTCCGGGTTCCGATGGAAGTAGTAGTAAAGTTCAAGCTTTCAAAAATTTCATGGAGAGTTCTGAAAAAATATTGATATGTACCCATGCTACGCTTCGCTTTGCCGTTGAGCAATTAGATGAAATCATTTTTAATAATACGCTTTTAGCAATTGATGAGTTTCATCACGTTTCAGCTGACGGTGATAATAGATTAGGGGAATTATTAAAAGGCATTATGCAAAAGTCAACAGCTCATATTGTAGCGATGACAGGCTCATATTTTCGCGGAGATAGTACACCTGTTTTATTGCCCGAAGATGAAGCAAAGTTTACCAAAGTAACTTATAACTATTACGAGCAATTAAACGGTTATACGCATTTAAAATCATTGGGTATTGGTTATCATTTTTATCAGGGTAAATATACTTCAGCAATTTTGGAAGTATTAGACACAGATAAAAAAACAATTCTTCACATTCCAAATGTAAACTCAGGCGAATCTACAAAAGACAAGCATAGCGAAGTAGATTTTATTATTGATGAAATTGGTGATGTAGAAAAGCAAGATGAAGCTACGGGAGTAATTTACGTGAAACGTAAGACTGACGGTAAGATTATAAAAGTTGCCGATTTAGTAAATGACAATCAAAAAGAACGAGATAAAATTCAAAATTATTTACGTGATATAAAATCTGTAGATGATATGGATTTAATTATTGCATTAGGTATGGCAAAAGAGGGCTTTGATTGGCCCTATTGCGAGCATGCTTTAACT
>JBBIUW010000215.1:0-5359 GCA_037440045.1 Sphingobacteriaceae bacterium | reverse complement strand
GTGCCTTTGGCTCGTTCTCGTGGTGGGGATATCTACACCGATAGAGATTTAATGGCATTGGTCGAGAAAGGTTTGTTTGAAAAGTCATCCGATAAAATGGCTGCTTATTTACCAAAAGAAAATGTAGAAGCCTTTGCAACTATTTTACAAAACAAATTTGGGGTGAGTGTTTCTATACAACCTAATCAAATAAGCCTTGTAAAAAAAGACGAGATAAAACTCAGTAACCGAAAGAAAATCGAATTACCTCCTGAACCAAGTGATGAAGAAACAGAGCGTATAAGGATATTGGAGTTGGAAGCCGAAGCACTCATTTTAGAACTGGAATTATTAGCAGCTTAATTTTTTTAATCAAAAACCATTACGAACATGATAACCATAAACAATTATAAAGACACCGTTAAAAACCTTGATTATTCAACGCTTCCAGCTACTTATTGGAAAACACACCAATTTATTGAAAAGGCAAGTGAGAACTATACCAACTGGAACGCATACAATACCAATGATGGGATTAAAAAATTGATGGATGCGTATTTTGTAAAGCTTGATGAGTTTATACAAAAGAATCCTATTACGCCAAAACATGATATGACTAAAAACATTCATGTGGTTAGAATTGACAACTCACAGTCTGAAAATAAATCTGAAGTAGTTAAACCAAAAGAATCCCATAAAATTGTAAAACAAACTATTCCTACACCTGATGAAACAGAGGAAATGGATTTGACTTTTGTTGAGCGCATCCCTGAAGAGATTAAGTTTTTAAAACGCTATGTTGCCATGAACAACAAGCGTAAAACAAAAGACGATTTATTACGATTTATTAATGCTTTACAACGTTCAATTTTAGAAAAGAGAATACGCAAAACTTCACCTTATGCCAAGCAAATAAAATATATTCAAGAAAAACTATTAGCTCGTTTTAATGATATGGCAAAAAACACGCTCATTATTATTGACGAAAAAATTGTATTAGAGTTTAAAAATTTAATAGCGCAAGAACGTGTGATGCCGTCCATTATGTTGATTAAACGATATATTACTTTGAATGGTAAATATGGGGTAAAGGAAAAAGCACAAGCATTAATCAATGCTATGCAGAAAGCTGTTAAGCTGAAAAAGATTACCAAGAACGATAAATACAATAAGCTACTGGACGAAATGCACTCCAATTTAACCAGCTACATCAAAAGCAAAACTCAAAAGGTGCTAAATATTGCTCCAGCCGAATTAAATGGTATTAATGGGGTTCTAGGGTGCGCTTGTGAGTTATCAGGAATAAATGAGGAACTGGCAGAAGTTAATTGTATAGAAAGAGATACAGAGCCAGTAAAACCTGTTTTACCTAAAGGGGTTATGTCAAGCATGGATTTTAGCAACGTGCAATTTAAAACTTTAGGTTTTGTAGGAAAGTACCGCAAATTAATTGGAGACCCAAGCAAAGGCTTTTCAGCAATGGTTTACGGAAAACCTAAAATGGGTAAGTCATTCCTTTGTGTGGACTTTGCTGGTTATCTTGCCCGAAATCATGGCAAGGTGCTTTACATTGCTCGTGAGGAGGGGTTGGATATGACTTTACAGGAAAAATTAAAGGCAAAAGATGTGGCACATCCGAACCTATTTGTTACGGAACAGATCCCCGAAGATTTATCCTACTATGATTTTATCTTCTTTGATAGTGTCAATAAATTGGGCTTGTCATCAGGTGATTTAGAGACCCTAAAACACAATAATCCCGATAAATCCTTTGTGTATATCTTCCAAACTACCAAAGAGGGTAATTTCAGAGGGGCTAACGAGTTTCAGCATGATGTGGATGTGGTTATCCAAGTGCCTGAAAAAGGCTTAGCGGTTCAAAATGGACGGTTTAATCAGGGAGGGGAAATGAGGATATTTGAAGATAATGAGTATCGAAATGCATCATAAAACTGGCAGTTTATACAGTTTTTTTACTTATTTTTAACTACTAAAAAAATTGAATTTCTTTTGCCCATTTTATGACTACTAATTTCTTTTACATAAAAGCTGAATCAGAAAAACGCAAAAATCGGCGTGCAAAAAGAAAACAAAAAGAACTTAATTTAAAAAGAACTGCAATAAAAAAACAAAATAAAAAGCGCAGATTGCAGACTACTGTTGAAACTTTAAGGAATGGAAGAAAAATTCATAAGGTCATAATTCCAATAGGTGATTCTATATCCTTATTTCATGATTCAGACAATGTAATGCGGATAGTTAATTTATTAAATAGATTTAGCTTGCCGAAAGGATTACAGAGGCATTTAGAACTTGACATGTCTCTTGTTAGAATTGTTGATATAGGAGCTTTAAGTTTATTACTTGCCAAAGTAAATGAAATAACAAAATCTAGAAAAGTTATAATCTCTGGTAATTTCCCACTAGATGATAATGCAAGAGATTACATTGAAAAATCAGGTTTTTTAGATTACATGATAGATTTAACTGGTCGAAAATTTGAACGACATAGTGATAACTTCTTAGTGCGAATTGGTGATAAAAAGACAGACAACGAAAATGTAGGTTACCTAATTAAAAAATGCATGAAAGTAATTACAGGTATAGAATCTCACTATCCACCTGTTTTTAGTATTATTCAAGAAATGAGTGGTAATTCAGTAGAACATGCAAATATTGACAATAAAAATTGGCTTTTAGGAGTAAATTTCCAAAGAAATGAATTAGGAGAAATAGAAGAAGTGTTGTTTACAATGGTTGATGTTGGATTTGGCATTTTAAATACCATAAACAGAAAGTGGTCTACTCTTATTTATGAGGGATTAAGATTAACTAGCAAGACAGATATTTTATTTAGAGCGTTTGAAAGAAAATACGGTTCTTCAACTGAAGAAATAAATAGGAATAGAGGCTTGCCTTTGATTAAGACGATTTCAGAGAAAAAACAAATTATAGAACTAAAAGTAATAACAAATAATGTATTTTTGGACTTTGAAAATACAGGCGAATCAAAAGTGTTAAGAAAAGGATTACCTGGTACTTTTTATTGTTGGAAAATAAACAAAGAATGTATTGAAACATGGAACAAAAAAACTATTTAAGGGTTTTAGATTTTACAGAATATCCGGGACCAAGATACTGTGAACAAGGCAATAATTCAGGCGAAGAATTTTATCACAAAAAACTTAATCTTGAATTTAAAAATGCCCTTGAGAACAATATAAAATTAACTGTTGATTTAGACAAAACTGCTGGATATGCTTCTTCATTCTTAGATGAGGCATTTGGGAATTTAGTTTTTGATTTTTCATTAGAAAAAGTTAAAAATAATATCGAGATTATCTCAAACGAAGAAAAAGACTGGATTACAATGATTTTTGATATGGTAATGCCAGATTGGGAAAAAAGAAGAAATGAAAATAAGCCTCCCAAAAAAACACAAACTCATGAAGCATGGTATCGGTTCATTGGTAATACAATTGAATGTAGAAAATGGCTTTAGTAGATGTTTATAATAATTGTACCGGAATTCAAAGCACTGGATTGAATGCAACTCATGTTTTAACCATTATTAATATTGTAGTAAATGGTCTTATAGGTATTTGGCTTGGGTTTTCATTCAAAAAAAATTATGAAACAACTAAATCAGTTAAAGATTATTTCATTAATGAATCCAAACAATTATCGTTAGAATATAGTGAATTTACAGTCTTATTATGTAGTAAAAAAATATCCCCTTCCGAATGTTTGGTTTGGTTTAAAAAAATGACAAAAAAAATTGAAAACCATCAAAGTGTTCTGAAATTAGAATTCATCTTAGAACCTAAAATACTTGAAGCCCACAATAAGTTTAAAGTTGAGTTTACTAAAACTACCTTTTTTAATGAAAATTTCACTAAAAATAAATTAGACCTCCCTATTGATATACAGTTCTTAGTAAATGAACATTTGAGTTATTTCGCCGATGCGAATAACAAACTAGTTATATCAATTATCAAATGTAAACGTAAATAATCTATTTATCTATTGGAAGAGAATGATTATTACCATTTCAGTTATAATTTTATTAACCAATCACTTTTCTACTATTTTTCAATGAAAACTATCATGCATTATGTCGATGTGAAAAACAGAGAATTGTATTTAAAATTAATAGAAAAATATCAAATTGAATTAATTCACCTAGAGCCTACAGGAACAAGTCTCGATGATAAATGGCAATTAAATAATGTACAAGGAGTATTTAGAATTTCACGTTATAAAGATATTGATAAAAGTAATTTTTTCACTCATGAACTACTTCACATTGACTTAATAGATAAAGGATTTTCTGATTTTTCAGAAATACTACCTTTAATAAGGGAAGGAAATAAAAATTATATTTTTACTCCTATCATCGGGCACATAAATAATATCTTGGCTCATGAAAAATTCTATTGTGATTTTATCAAAATGGGCTATTTACCTTCAGAATTTGTTTCGGATTACTATGAGCTGCTAAATTCACAAAAATCAATTAGTGAGATTGAAAATGCGACAGGTCTACCATTCGCAAATATTTCGTTATTTATACAATATTATTTTACAATTAAAGACAATAGAAATCCAACTAATGAGAATGCTGTAAACGAAATACTTACTTATTTAAAAGAAAAAAATTCAAAATTACTTTCTATTTTAGATAACACGTGGTTATCTTGGCAAAACTCTCAATCTCTTTCCAGCAAGGATTTTTTATCTCACTTATTTGAACAAACAGAGCTATTATTAGAAGTGAAATAGTTAATTACACCAAATTTAGTAATTAGTGATAAAGCGTATATTTGTACAAAACTAATAGTATGTCAATAACGAGATGCCCACTTACAGGATATGATTTAAAAGCAGGAGAATTAAAACCCGTCACTAGTGCGACCATCGAATACGAAACTGAATATGTAGGCAAAGTTAAAATAACATTACCAGCATACAATGATTTGATGAATGGAGATTTTGAACGTTGGTTAATTGCTGGTATTTGTTTGCAAAGAACTTTAGATAATGAAGAACCCATTTTAATTGATTCTGATTTTATACGAGGTGGATATAAAAAGTATAATCCCCCAATCGCATTTGAGGAAAAATGCCAAGCGTTTTTAAAAAGGCTTTATAAAATGGGTGGGCGAGAAAATAAAACGTTTGAATTTCATACAGGTAAAACATTTGCTTTAGCTTATTCCGATTATGAGGAATTTAACAGGATTCTAGACCATCTAAAAACCGAATATTTTATTAGTTATAGTAAAGTCCATGAGTTAAGACCTATAAAAGTATATATGGGCGTTAAATTGACCTCTACTGGTAAAGCTGAAGCTGAAAAAGCATTACCTAAAATGCCACT
>JBBIUW010000214.1:0-5365 GCA_037440045.1 Sphingobacteriaceae bacterium | reverse complement strand
GTATAATTTTTTTGTCTGAAATATATGCTTTAGAATAGATAGATTGAGCATTACTGTTGCAACAATAAACAAAAACTAAAAAGAAAATAAGAAGATTACGAAAAATCATTTTATTAAATATTTTAAATGGAACACTCATCTCCATAATGGTATTGATAATCAAATGAATCACTGATAGCTCCGCCAAAGAAGCTAAAACTACAATGAATTCTAGCATCAAACACAATAGGTTTAGGCCCTTTTGCCTGCAACAATGCCGCAGCTGCTACATTCATAATTTCATAATCAAAACCTTCATCTATTAAACAAGGTACATTTATATCAACTCCTAATACTCTTTCAGTTGTTGGACAGTTTGATGGGAATTTATAACTCCCTCTAATGCCAACTTTCCCACTCAAATAAGCGTATGCCTGACCTTGTGCATACCAACCATTAATGCCAATTACATCACCTGTTTCTGAACATCTCGCATTACTTCCGAAATCAGTAAACATAAAATCAAACCCAATACCTGCATTAATAGAACCGTAAGCTTCTACAATATAAAGATTGATACTTTTAGATGCACTAGCGGAAATACTCATGCCAGTTGCAAAACCTTTGGCTGTAGTGATTTTAGATGCGTCTCTTGCACTAGACAAACTATTGTCGTTAAAAATTTGCAAGCATTGCGCAGGCACTGGTGCCATTGGTTTTATTTCTGTACCAACCATAAAGTATAAACTTGCAGTAATTGCGTTAAATACTTTAACAGATTGTGGTAAATCAGATGTACCTACCCACACATACCATTTACCTGGTTCGGCATGAATAACTATATCTCCAGCTCGCCCATTTTCATATGAACCTTTTATCATATTCATATTTAAATAGGTTTGCATTAAGCAATGGAATGTTTTATCTGCCTGTGTGTATTGCATTTCCATATGACTATATAATGGTAATTGTGATGGCGAAGCAATTGCATCTCTTTCAGGTATAGATTTAAAAAAATAGGTGTCTCCTGTAAATTTAATCATTCCTAAACCTCCGGAGCTTGTAAAATTAATTTCAAAAACAGCATCCACGTTAAACGGTTCATCAGATGTTGATAATGCTAAAGTTGCACCAGCTTTAAAACCTATACTAATATTGTTATCAGGAACATAATTGTAAGCGTTATTATAACTACCCGTTGGCCTTAAACCCGATGTTAAGGTAGCATTTGAGATGCCTGGTTTAGGAGCCATGTGATAATAAAGTCCTCCAAGCATCCTATGAATAGTAATATATCCACAAGTAATTTGTATTGGTAATTTTGCATCTACATAAAAATATCTGTATGTATCCTTACTTCCAAAACATGAGTTAATTTCAATTGGACCCGGTAAAATATCTTTTAAGGTTATACTGATTTTTCCGAAAAATGCCTTACCATATACTGGGTCATTATCTTTAAATGAAATTGCTCCATCAAAATCAACTGGCCCTGTGTGAACACCTAAATAAATATCATTTACTTTTACTCTATCGAACACCCATTTACCTTTCATGGCAGGTGTTCAATCGCTACTTACAGCACCCGCATCGGGCACATCATCTATCTTTGCCAAAATAAAGATTCGAGCCTCAGCAGCAAAACCATTTCCATCAGAGGATTGTTTTAAATTGAGTTTCAAATTAAACGCAATTTCAGGGTTACTATTTATGATTTTTAATGTGATACTATCTATACTAATTGGGTAATTTGCCCCTTTTGAAGTATTATTTCCACCACTACCATTAAATGTTAAACTAAATATACCTCCTCTAAAATAAGGCTTTTGAGAGTGTAAACTAAATTGCTCAAAGTCTAGTTTACAAGTTTTTAAGTTGCCGTTATCTACCTCGATTTTTCCATTTAAAATAGCATTTGGAACAAAGCGTTGGTTAATTCTTGCAATATGAATAACAGATGTAGGATATAAATCAACCTTTGCAGCAAAAACATTAAATTCAAGATTATTACGTGGTCTTACTGCAAAGTCAAAGTCAATGTCATCTGCTACAGGATTATAAGTTACTAATGCATTGTATCCTAAGGTATCATTATCAGCAGTTGGTAAAACAATAGTACCTCCTAATTCTCCACCATTCAAGTTATTTGTTACAATATGAATTCCAATCTTATCAATAGAGAAAGCCCATCCATTAGCACTACCATCTTGATTATTTAATAAATTAGTTACAACAAAAGCGCCTGAAACGCCTGCCTTATCTATCACAAAATTATTAGCAGAAATCGTAATCCGTTGACCACCTTTTTTCGACATTTCTTTTGGTAATCTTACTGTAAATTGCTTTAAGTAAAAACCTGTCCACATATTGGGATTTGAAATATAGGTTGGAGGATATCCCAATGGAAAAGTCATACTTGGTGCGTTTGCTAGCTGGCTCATATCAAAAACAGCATTGCTTACTTGAAACCCAAAACCCTTTAACCCTTTAATTTGAAAAGGTGAAATGTTTGCAACTATAACCACATTTTGAATATCATTGGCATGAACTTCAAAAGTTGCGGTTACAACGCTGTCATTGGGAACAACTTCTTTATCGGGTTCTATTATACTTTTAGAAAAAATAAAATTACCCTTTAAGTTAATGGATTGAAAACCGTTACAATTCCATTCAACATAATTAGTTCCATCTCCTTTTAATACAAGCATTACTTTTTCGGAAATCTTAATGTAATGATCACTCACTAACATTAACCTTTCTGGAGTATTTGAAGAACCAAGACCTAATGGATTGAAAGCTATATTTTTTGCTGCAAAACACATTTTTTTTGTAGTTCCCGGAAAATCAACAGCCATAAAGGCACTAAATCTAGCCCCATTAGGAGCAAATTTTGCACTGTCAATTGCAATAATATATCTACTTGTTCCAATTTCTTTTATTATGCCAATTGGCAATGTAGCTGTACTGTCGGGAGAAAATAAATTTGTGAAGTTATTCCCTTCTTCTACTTGGTTTGTTTTACTTAAAACTTCATCTCTTAATGGATTACTTGTTGTATCAGTTTGCGCAATATAATTCGTTGTGATACTAAATATCAGTATCACAAAAAGAGCTGTTTTTTGTTTTAAATAAATCATACTTTTTTAATTATGGAATATATAAGACATCTCCGCCTGTAATAGTATATGAAGTTCCCGAAACAATATCAGTTACAAAACTAAATGTTGCTTGGTATTTTTTAAGACTGTTATTTAACGTATCATTAGCTGTAATAGTTAAAGTACCTGAATTTGAAGTATACGTTTTACTGTTTGTTTGAAAAGTTACGTAATGAGATGTACTGCCATCCAATGGATACGTACCTGTTTGAATTTTTCCGTTTAAAGTAAGTATCTGGTTTGAACCTGTTGGGCCATAACAAGCAACACTATAATTTGGTCTGTTGCTGCTAAATACATTATAAGGTATATCGCCTAAATAAGAAGAAGCTGAAAAATTATTGCCATTATATGAGAACGTGCAATGTTTTGCAACAGTAGTTCCTCCAGTAGTCGATGTAGTTGGTGTTTCCGTTGCTGGTGTTTCGTCTTTTTTCTTGCAACTAAATAATATTGAAATTGCGAGTAATGTGATTAGTGATTTTTGCATAGTGTTTAAATTTTTATAAAAATACAATTATTGTAATGTTTTAACTTATTATTATCTGTTTTTCTCTTTAAAAGGGTCTTAGTTTTTCTGTCCACTTTTTATTAGTAATTTCAATTTGAACGAAGATTATTTTGGAGAAGTTTGAAATTTTCTAATATTTTACTAAAGGTTGAGTTAGTTTTCATTGGTTCGAGTTCATTAACGACCATATTAACAAAATCATTTTCATCTTTAGCTTTAGACTTATTTTTAATTACTAATTCTCTATAAAAAATGTCTGTACCCGTATTTAAGATTAAAGTTGATATTTTTTCTCGCTCTAGTTTTTCATAAGATTTAGCAGCATCAATAAAGTTCTGATACTGATTATAAAAACTAATTACTTCACTTTTATAAAAGTTTAATACAAATTCTCCGAACAGTTTAATATCATTAACTGTATTTGATACAAAACAAATATTTTTTCCGTTTTCAGTAAAATCTAAACCTTCAGGTATTAAGTCAATTGAAGGGCTTTTGTGTATCGTATAATAATTTTTCAACTCACCTCCGATTACTTTTTGTATTTCCTGCTCAACAATATTAAATCGTTTTCTAGCAGATACTCCTTGGGTATTAAATTTGTCGCCATATTCCACCCAACTAAAACTGATTCTAAAACCTTCCGTGTCAGTTTCTTTGGCATAATAGATATTGTTTTCTAATTGAGAAAAAATGTACCCTTCTTGTTCAAGAAAGGCACATTCATTTCTAATAGTTTTTATATAAAGTTCTGTGTTCATGTTATTTTAATGAGTTTACATCTTGAATGGTATTGCCAACGCCATTACTGTTTACCTTGATGTAGTCCGTTATTTTTAAATTTTTAAAATCTGTGCTAGACCCTAAAACAAATTCATTGCTAGTTTTACTTTCTTTTGAGATTGTTCTAATGTCGAATGTATTAGAATTTGTTTTAACCTTTGCTAAAGCATTGCTTTGTGGAGTAGTAAGTGCTGTGGTACTGCTTAATTTAGTTTCTAGTACAATCGCATTGTCAAAGTATAATATTTCTTGCCCTAAAACCATTTTCTTTTTCACTAATACAAAATCAGCAACAAAAAACTCATCAGCACCATTTGCTATTTGCCCTGTTTTAATTTGTATCTGTTCAAAAATAGCATAGTCGTTCAAATCAATATTTGGATATTTAGCGAGTAGTTTAATTCTAAGAACAGATAAATTACTTGATACAAATTGTTCAAAGTCTTTTCCTGCTTGGGTTATTGTTTTAAAGAAATTTCCTTGTGCCCACTTGTCCCAACGTGTACCACCTGTTTTTGCTAATTCAAAACTATATGCTGGGTCATCTTTTAAAATTTTCCAAATATTAGTCAAATCATCAGGGCTTTCCTTAAGTAATAATTTCAAACTTGTGCTATTTGATACAGATGCAATATCAACTTCAAGCATACTCAGATAATTGGAAGTTAATTCATCTAATTTGGAAATTAAGTATACATCATTTACTTCATCCAATGTATTTACCCATGCCTTTAGGTTAATATAGCTATTTAATTTGGTCAATAAATTAGTCTTCCCTGACCCAGTTACTGTTTTAACAGATGTTTCTTTATTTGTTCCCACAAATACTGGCTCATGATTAGTTCCATACTCATATAGTTTACCAATTTTATTGTTATTATTATCAAAAACATCGTCTACTAGGCTCATTTCATATGAGCCATTTGGTGTTAAT
>JBBIUW010000213.1:0-5411 GCA_037440045.1 Sphingobacteriaceae bacterium | reverse complement strand
TTTCTCAGCAGGGAAATCTTTCGTGAAACCATAACCTCCAAAAATTTGAACTGCTTCAGTACTATTTCTAACACACACTTCAGAAGCGTAGTATTTAGCAAAAGCACCTTCTTTAGTCATTTTTTGGTGACGGTTTTTTAAGTCAGCTGCTTTAAATGTTAGTAACTCAGCAGCTTCACATTCAGTAGCCATATCAGCTAATTTAAAGCTAATAGCTTGGAAAGCAGCAATTGGTTTACCAAATTGCTCACGTTCTTTAGCATATTTTATAGCACACTCATAAGCTCCACGAGCAATACCACAGCTTAATGCAGCAATAGAAATACGACCACCATCTAATACTTTCATCGCTTGAATAAAGCCTTCGCCTTCTTTGCCCATCATTTGATCTTTGTGAACTCTACAGTTTTCAAAAATCAATTCAGCTGTTTCGCTGGCACGCATTCCTAATTTATTTTCTTTTTTACCAGATTTAAAACCAGGTGTTCCTTTTTCAATAATAAAAGCAGACATACCATGGCTATCTCCTTTTTCTCCAGTACGAGCAATAACTACAGCTACATTACCAGTAATGGCATGTGTAATAAAGTTTTTAGAACCGTTTAATACATAATAATCGCCATCTTTAACAGCAGTTGTTGCCATTCCGCCAGCATCAGAACCAGTACCTGTTTCAGTTAAGCCCCAAGCACCAATCCACTCAGCTGTAGCTAATTTTGGTAAGTATTTTTTCTTTTGTTCTTCGTTACCAAAAGCTAAGATATGACCTGTGCATAAAGAGTTGTGAGCAGCCATTGATAAAGCTATTGAACCACAAATTTTACCTAATTCAATAATAGCTGTTACGTATTCTGTATAACTTAATCCAGATCCGCCGTACTCTTCAGGAACTAAAACGCCCATTAATCCTAATTCTCCTAATTTTTTAAATACATCAACAGGAAAAATTTGGGCTTCGTCCCATTCCATCATTTTTGGGTAAATGTTTTCTTTACCAAATTTGCGAATCATATCCGCAATTGCGATTTGGTTTTCGTTTAGTTGAAAGTTCATTCCAACAGTGTTTTCTAATACTGAGCTAGACATGTTATGTTATTTGAGTGTATATTTAATTTTTGTTTTCCGTTTAAAAAATTTAAGCCAACCACAAAGTTAAACCCGCTTACTTTGGCTCCTTGTTGTTCAACTAAATGAGCGGCTGCTTCAGCCGTGCCACCAGTAGCTAATAAATCGTCATGTATCATTACATTCCAATCTTTTTTTATGCTATCCGTGTGCATTTCAATTTTAGCTGTTCCATATTCTAATTCATATTCGTAGCTAATTGTTTTGTAAGGTAATTTACCTGCTTTACGAACTAAAACAAATGGAATGTTCATTTTGTTTGCTAGCAATAAGCCAAATAAAAAGCCTCTGCTCTCAATTCCTACGATGGCATCTGGTTTAACAGAAATGTGGTCAATAAAACCATTTACAATTTCACTACAAAGTGTTTGATTTTCGAAAATAGGGGTAATGTCCTTGAACATAATTCCTGGTTTTGGAAAGTCTGGAACGTCTCTAATAGCTGCTTTTATGTTGGTTTCTAATGACATGGATGTTAGGATTACAAACATAATAAAATTTTAGAATAAAGCACATTATTAAGTTAAATTAACAATCTTGTTTTTGAAATTTTAGAGAAGAAAAATGATTAATGTATTTAGATGTTTTGTCAGTTCTAGCGTAGTCGAGAATAGAAAGCGAGACTCATAAAGAACTCTTCTCGACTACGCTCGAAGTGACAAGCGCTATAAAGTATTAAAAAAGCCCATCAATCTGAAGAAAGATGGGCTTTAGAAAATTAGAAATAGATTTTATCCCAGTAAAACCTTTTTAACGTCAACTAAAATGTCAAAGGCTTTTTCTTTGTTTGCTGCCTCAGCATAGGTACGTAAAACAGGTTCTGTACCCGAAGCACGAATCATTGTCCAAGTATTATCATCAAAGAAAAACTTAAATCCATCTAAGTCATCTAAACGTTGCACTTTGTATTTTCCAAACTCCTTATAAACTCCGTTTTTACAGTTTTCAATGATTTTGTTTTTCAAATCTTCCGTAATGGTTAAATCGTTACGCTCAAACCAAAAAGTACCAGTAATATCATATACTTCTTGAATTAATTCTCTTAAACTCTTACCAGTTTTGGCCATAAATTCCCAAAGGGTTAAGCCCATCCAAATACCATCACGTTCAGGAATATGGCCTTTAATAGCAATGCCACCACTTTCTTCGCCACCAACTAATACATCTTCCGTAATCATGATGTTACAAATGTATTTAAATCCAATTTTCACCACATCTAAAGGTAAGTTATAGTGGTCGCACATATTTTTAATTTTAACGGTAGAGCTAAAAGCTGTAGCCACTTTACCATCCATTCCTTTATACTTTTTAAGGTAATGAATTAATAATAGGATAATATGATGAGAGTCAACAAAATCACCGTTTTTGTCATATAAGCCAATTCTATCAGCATCTCCATCTGTTACTAAACCGCAATCAATATCTTTTCTGGTTTTAATTAAATTAGAAAACTCAGCTAAGTTTTTATGAATAGGTTCTGGTGCTTGCCCGTAAAAACTTGGGTTATGCTCGTTATGTAAATGAACAATTTCTGGGAATAAACGATACATAACGCGTTGTCCTGCACCATACATACTATCATAAGCAAAATTTAACCCTGATTTTTTAATAGCCGCTAAATCAAAATTATCCTCTACATGTTTTACGTACATGTCTTCTAAAGCTGTAATTTCTAATAGACCTTTTTGCTCAGCAGCTTTTAAATCAATGTTATTTAAATTTGTTGCACTTTTTTCAGGAATGATATCTTCAATTTCTTGAACTTTTTCGGGGCCTAAAGGTCCACCATAGTTTCCTTTTAGTTTATATCCATTGTAAGATGGAGGATTATGAGAAGCGGTTAAGATAATTCCTAAGCTAGCTTTATGACGAACAGTTCCTAAAGAAACCATAGGCGTACTAACAAAATCTTTTGCCAAATAAACTTTGATGTTGTTTGCAATTAAAACTTTGGCAGCTGTTTCTGCAAATAACTCTCCCGCAAAGCGGCAATCATGTCCTAATACAACACTTGGCTTTTCAAAATTTTTATTCAACCATAAAGCAGTTGCTTCAGTTACACGAGCTACATTTTCAACAGTAAATTCTTGTGCTATAATGGCTCTCCAGCCGTCGGTTCCAAATTTAATTTTTGTCATTTCTATAAGTATAAATAGGTTTTAAATATATCCAAAAAATAGTTATCAAGCAAGGCTTTTAAACTATTCCATAATGCTTTTTAAGTGATTTAAATTAGATTCATCATCCCATTGAATGTATCCTACTTTATTGTAAACAATTTGTCCCTTAGTGTTTACTAAATAAGTAGTAGGTATAGATGCTATGCCTATGTTAGAAAAAGGAGTATTTAATTTTAAAAAAGTGAATGGGTATTGTTTTTTGTTTTTAAAAGAAATGAGTTTATCCATACTTTCATCAGTAATAGCAAGTATTTCAATATCTGATAATTTTTGCTCTTTTATACTATTAAGAATTTTTAATTCTTCCAAGCAATTAGGGCACCACGAAGCATAAAAACTAACAATCACTTTTTTGCCAATAAGGTTTTTAAAATCAAACTTTGTATTGTTTTCATCAACAACTTCTAATTTGGTTAATTCAATAGAAGGAGCAACATTATATTTGTTATAAAAGTATAATCCTATGACGCCCAAAATGGCGATGATGAGAATTTTGTAGGTGTTTTTTTTAGTCATGTTATTAAAACATCTCTGTTGTTAAAAAGAATAGAGTAGTACAAACTTAACTTAAATAATACAATAGTTTTACTGTTTTATGAGAAAAATATTAGCAAGAATTTGGACTATTTTATGGAAAGGGTGTTTGACGTTTGTTATACTGTCAATTGTGTCTGTTATTATTTATAGATGGGTTCCTGTACCCATAACACCCTTAATGATGATAAGAAATATTGAGCAAATAGGAGATGGTAAAGGGTTTGTGATGGAACATGATTGGGTTAATATTGAAGAAATTTCTCCTAAATTACAGTTAGCTGTAGTATGCAGTGAAGATCAAAATTATTTAAAACATTTTGGTGTTGATTGGGGCGCTATACAAAAAGCCATGAAAGAAAACGATAAAGGAAAACGTATAAGATGAGGAAGCACAATTACACAGCAAACAGCCAAAAATGTTTTCTTATGGCAGGGGAGGAGTTATCTTAGAAAAGGATTAGAACTATGGTTTACGTTGTTAATAGAAGTGTTTTGGAGTAAGGAACGTATTATGGAAGTTTATTTAAATAGTATTGAAATGGGTAACGGTATTTATGGTGCCGAAGCTGCTTCAAAATATTGGTTCCATAAATCGGCTAAAAAATTAACTAAAGATGAGGCTTCTGCGATAGCAGCTATACTTCCTAATCCTATTAAATATAAGGCTAATCCAGCTAATGGTTATATATCTGGTAGAAAAGCTTGGATAAAACAACAAATGAATTTTTGGGGAAATACGTTGGATTATGATAAGTACAAAGACGATGATGAGCCAACTAAAAAATCAAAAAAGTAATTTATTTTTCAATAGGCATTTGATTGTTTTCCCACTTCATAAACCCGCCTTTTAAATCAATAATTTTTTTGAATCCCAGCTTTTTCATTTTTTTAGAAGCCAGAGGACTACGGTGTTGCGTTTGGCAATACATGTAAACTGTTTTGTTTCTATCTAATGTTTTGATGCTATCCGTAAAAGTAGTTCCAAAATAGCTCACATTAATAGCATTTTTCATGTGTCCATGACGATACTCTTTTGGAGTTCGAACATCCACAATAATGTAATTACTATCAGCTTTTAAATTCGAATCAAAATCAGCAAAAGCAAGTTCTGTATACTTAAAGTTTTTTCCACTCTTCCAAGCATTACAACTTGCTAAAGATAAGATGCATATTAATAAAACAAATCGCATTTAGGTTTAATTACTTAAAATACATAGCCATTTCATCAGCTATTTTTTTTGCTTCTTTAGCAGCAGCTTCCGCAAAATCATTACCGTTAGACGCGAATATAATAGCACGAGATGAATTGATTAATAACCCAATATCATTTTTTATTAAGCCATGCTTGCATACTTCAGATAAGCTGCCTCCTTGAGCGCCAACACCAGGAACTAATAAAAAGTGGTTAGGAACTATCTGTCTCACATCATTAAACATCTCAGCTTTGGTTGCTCCAACCACATACATCATGTTATCAGCAGTGCCCCACTGACTAGAAGTTCTTAAAACATGTTTATATAATGGTTCTGTTTTTCCTTCATCTAGTTGAAAATCTTTTGCTCCTTCGTT
>JBBIUW010000212.1:0-5415 GCA_037440045.1 Sphingobacteriaceae bacterium | reverse complement strand
ATTTTTGCCAGACAAATGGAGGCAGAGTATACGATTAAAAATGTGAACGGAGTAGAGTATGAATTTATAATACCTTATGTGAAAAATGACAAGTAACTTTAAAATATTGATAGTTGATGACGAGGTATTAATTGCTGAGTTTTTGAAAGATGAATTAAATGCTTTGGGTTATAATAATATTGTAATGGCACATAATCACGCTCAGTGTATAAAAGAAATAGAGAGATTTTGTCCGGAGTTGGTATTGTTAGATATTCGGATGAAAAATGAGAGAGAAGGAATAGAAATAGCCTCTGAGATAAATGAAAAATATAAAATTCCATTTATTTTTATTACAGCACACTCTGATAAAGAGATTTTGCAACAAGCTTTAGCAACAAAACCAGCAGGATATATCACAAAGCCAATTAAACAAATAGATGTTTATGCAGCTGTCCACTTAGTAGAGTCTAACAGGACAGAGACGAGTACAGAAAAATTCATAGTCATTAAGGATGGTTATTCAGAAATAAAAATAATGCTGGATACGATTTTATATGTTCAAAGTAACGACAACTATATTCATATACACACAGCACTTAAAAAGTATACAGTTAGAAATAGTTTAGAGTGGTTTAAGGAAAACACGCCGTCTGATATGTTTCAAAGAACACACCGATCTTATATTGTAAATCTTTCAAAAATTACAAAAAGTAATTCAAGAAGTGTATTTATTGATGATATTGAAATACCAGTATCTAGAGGGAATCAACTTAGTTTAAGAAATATGAATGCTCCACAATAAGTAGATACTATACCTTATTGATTTTTATTAAAGACAATTGACTTACAATGTTAGTATAATATACTAACAGATCCATTCTCAGAAATTGTGTAAACGTGACCTGGTTTTAAATTATTAAAATTTTGAGATTTACCACCTAACCATTTTATAGTTATGGAATCTATTTTTTTGCTTTTACCAATTCCAAAATATATATTTTTAGTAGATTGTGAGCTATGTCCACTACCTCCATCTACTTCTCTGATTTGTTTTACTCCGTTAATATCTATAATTATTTGAGAGCCTAAGCCATCTTTATTAGAAGACCCTGAACCAACTAATTTAAATCCAATCCAATGATTATTATTTCTTAAATTATTTCTAAATAGTTTAATTCTTTGATCCATTCCGCCAAAATCAGCCCACCCCATTTTTATGATGGAAGATATAATATCTAAATCGCCATCATGATCAAAATCAAATACTGCAGAACCCCTATGCGACAAAACATCATTTGTGTTGGAAGAAGCACTTACATCTTTAAATAAATTATTTCCGCTGTTCAGATAAAATTTATTTGGATCTTTAATTGCGGTTTTGGGAGTCATAGTTTTTACATTGCCAGTACCAACAAACAGGTCTAAATCAGTATCGTTATCTACATCAAAAAAAATAGGACTCCAACTAGTTCCTCTCAACGAATCATTAACCCAAGTATTGTCAATATTCAAGCTTTTTGCAACGGAAGTGAAATCACCACGACCACTGTTTTTTAACAATAAATTTTCCCCAATATTTGTAATATAATAGTCTAAATCCCCATCACCATCATAATCTCCAATTCCAACACCCATTCCATACATTTCGTGATAAAACCCAGAACTTACACTCACATTTATAAATGTATCCTTAGGAAATTCGTTTTTAAATAATTGATTACCCTTATGATTCCATTCACCAAAATCATTTAACAGCATAATATCCACATCCTTGTCATTATCATAATCTGTAAAACATACCGTTAAACCACAGCCATCATTATTAAGTCCGTAGCGCTTAGATAATTCTTTAAACCCTTTACCTGACTGGTTAATGTAAAATTTGTTTTCTAAACAAGTTGGATTGTAACCTCTAATATTATTTGGACCATAATTTTTTTCAGACATCTCTACAACATAATTTGCTACATATAAATCTATAAAACCATCATTGTTAATATCCCCCCAAGCCGCAGATGAATAAGCCCCAAGCTCATTAAACGTTTCTGAAAATACTGGAGAGAACGATTTTCCGTTATTATTTTTGAATAGTATTGGATTTTTTTTGTCTCCCATTCCTCCTGAACCTGTTCCATAATTACAAACAAACAAATCAGTGTAACCATCATTATCAAAATCTCCAGATACTGCAGACTGTACAAAAACTGTATCTAAATAATTTGAAAAAAATGTAGATGTCTTATCTTCAAAAAAACCTTTATTGTTTATCCATAGCTTTGTTTTAAAAATTCCTGCACATTGAACAATATCATCCCAACCATCGTTATTTGCATCTATTATTGTAACTCCCGCGCCAGTATCCAATAAGTCTATGCCGGGATAGATATAGGTTAATCCTTTTTTAAGTCCAACTTCAGTATAATTAGCTTGAGATTTTATAAATGAAAAGGTAAGACAAAGTCCAATAGTTAAAATAACTTTAATCATTTTTTAAAAATATTAAATTAGAAATAATATTCTGTCCTATTTTTTTACCATAATCAACGCTTAAATTTAAAGTATTCATATAGTGAATTCCTCCATAAAATCTTGAAATCGAAATCTCAGAAACCATAGAAGATATATTTTTAAACTCTCTTGGTTTTCCATAAATATCTACTCTATTTTGATTTGAGTAATCAACTATTTTAACAGTATCGGATATAAATGATTTAAAAATTTCTCCAGCTGCTCCAGATTGCATAGAATGGCCAGATGGGAATTCAGGAAAAGGAGGAGTAGGTATTAACGTATTAAAATGTTGTGAAATGTAACGCTGAATGTATGTAATTGGGCGAATCAAATTAAATTGATATTTTCCTTTCCAGCAAACAATAAAAGCATCGTTAATACTAAGACCTAATGCCGCATATAAATGAAGTGTTTTTCCTAAATCAAACTGATGAGCGTGAGCTAACTGCATTGCTATTAAAAATTGATGACCCGTTGGTGTTGCTGAGTAACCAGCAGCATCATCCCAATATTCAGCAATGATTTCGGATGATTTTAACTTTAAATTATGGTCAAGATATAATTTTAAAGCATCTTTATAAAAGGCAGAGGTTGTATCAGTAGAAAAAACTGGAGCAATCATAGTATTTGTGATTCTTTCGTTTGCCGAAAGCATCAAACGATTCTTTCCCCAATAAGGCTGTAATGCATTAAGGTAACCAGGAACTGTGGTTTCCCAGCACGAAGCACACTTTTCGGGTTTATAAGACGTTGGAAAATTTTTATTGTACCCTGCATTTCCACCATCTATCACCATCCATGCCAAGAACTCCTTAAACAAATTGTCTACGTATGTTTCGGAATTATTAATCTCCTTTTTACTAATTATTTTTTTGTAACTTAAATTAATGGAATCTTTTAGCGCAACAACTTTCGATAAATTACTAGCAGGCATATTCGAATACAAATGTGTTGCAAGTTTATAACTAAAATTGTTATACACGTAAGGCCAGTATATTTTATCTTTTTCTTGTTTTCTGGTTGTTCTTTGATAGCCGTTTAATTGATTAGAGAGAGAAATATATTTTGTTTGATTTTCAACTCCGCACTCATATAACCCTACACTCATATATGCCAATGACCTAGCAGATACTGGTGCGCTATAGCCCACACAGTTTTTAGTTAAATCTAAACACTCAGTCAACCAACGATTTGCTATAAATAACGAACTAGAGTTTGTGTTTGTTGGGGTTTGAGCATTTAGTTGAACTATAGAGATTATTATAATCAATAGTTGATTTTTGATCTTTCTTATTGTCATTAAGCGTTTTTTAGTTTAATTAATAAAGTAAAAGTATTAAGATTTATTTAAACAAAATCAATTCCGATGAATAAGAACACTATAAAAATTAAACACATGTTGTTTACATACAAACTTTGGTATTTCGCAACATATTTATTCTTTAAAATACATAAAGTGCTATTTTTAGCAAAAAAATTGAAATTATATGATAAAAAGTTTTACAAAACAAAAAACAAAAAACCCTATTAAACTAAGTATTTTATTATTTAGTATTTTATTTTCTTTGTCAATTAAAGGGCAAACGGGTTCAGCGCTTAATTTTCAATCACATTATTGTGGTTTTTTTTGCTCACCGACTTATGATTATTGTGATGCTGGAACATTGATGAACGGCATTCTTGACCCATTAAACACCATTACGGTTGAGGCTTGGGCAAAACCAGAGACTAATACAGGTTTAGGAACGATTGTTGGAAATTATTCTTCTGGAATGCAGTTTTTATTAAGAAGAGATAATGCAAATTGGACATTTTGGGTTGATGATGGATCTGGATTTAAGGTTGTTACTTCAGTTGCAACTGTAAGTGTTAATGTTTATCAACATATTGCCGGTGTTTGGGATGGCTCAACTTTAAAAATATACATTAACGGTGTTTTAGACAATACTACAACTGGTATTACGGGTGCAAGCTTTGCAACTGTAACTAACCCTGTACGCATTGGCGCAACTAACCCTAGTACAGAAGCGTTTCAGGGAACAATAGATGAGATTAGAATTTGGACAAGAGCATTATGCTCAGCAGAAATTTTGAATAATATGAACGGAGAGGTTGCCACAACAGGAGTGGGCTTGTTGGCAAATTATCATTTTAATCAAGGTATAGCTGGAGGATCGAACGGGGGAGTTACTCAGGTATTAGATGCTAGTGGAAATAACTATCACGCTAATATGTATAATTTTACTAAAACTGGAACCATATCAAATTGGATTAATCCAGGAGGTGTAACTTCAGGAAACATTGTTTCTCCAATGTTGACAGTTACGGGTTTAAGCACTATTTGTAATGGTGATGCGGTTATTTTGACTACAGGAAGTGCAGCTTACAACACATACACATGGTCAACAGGATCAAACTCATCAAGTATTACGGTTTCGCCATCTGTTACAACAACCTATTCTGTATCTGCTACACATACTTCAGCTTGTGTTTTCTCAGCTACAAAAACTGTTACAGTAAATGCATTGCCATCTTTAACAGCAAGCGTAACAAATGTATTGTGTAATGGAGGTACTGGTTCTGCAACAATAACAGGAACAGGAGGAGTAAGTCCCTACACATATTTAGCATCAAATGGATCAACTTTGTCTGCACAGTCTGGATTAACATCAGGAACATATAATTATACAGTAACTGATAATAATGGTTGTAAAAAAACACAAACATTTATTATTACACAACCAGCAGCTTTAACAGTAATTCCAGTTTCTCAAACTAATATAGCATGTAATGGCGGTTCAAATGGAGCAGCTGCACTTTCTGCAAGTGGTGGTGTTGGTGGTTATACATATAGTTGGGCACCAAGTGGTGGCTCTGCTTCTACAGCAACAGGATTAGTAGCAGGCAGTTATACTTGTACAG
>JBBIUW010000211.1:0-5434 GCA_037440045.1 Sphingobacteriaceae bacterium | reverse complement strand
ACAAACCACAATCTGGTATGGGGCATGCCATTACAATTAACTCTACATTACGTATTCATAAAACAAATTATCATCACGGTGCTTTTACCGAATATAGCTGCACTGGTACACCTGTTGACTGTGTGAAAATGGCAGTAAATAAGTTATTACCTCGTAAACCCGATTTAGTGTTATCTGGTATTAACCATGGCAGTAACAGTTCCATAAACGTAATTTATTCTGGCACCATGAGTGCTGCTATCGAAGGCTCTTTAGAAGGCACATCTGCTGTTGGTTTTAGCTTATGTGATTATGATATTAATGCAGATTTCGGTGCAACAACTTCGTTCATAGAAAAAATCATTGTATCTTGTTTAAAAGACAAATTGCCTAATGGAGTTTGCTTAAATGTAAATTTCCCAAAATTGAAAGCAGATGAAATTAATGGTTTAAAAATTTGCCGTCAGGCAAAAGCAAACTGGGTTGAAGATTTTGAAGAAAGACAAGATCCATATGGTCGTTCGTACTATTGGCTAACAGGTAAATTTGTAAATTTTGAACCCGAAGCTAAAGATACAGATGAATGGGCTCTACAAAATGGTTTTGTATCGGTTGTGCCCATTATGCATGATTTAACGGCACACAATTACATTAATCATTTACAAAACACCTTATAACTATGTTAGATAAAATCAATAAAATATGGGTAGGTTTTATATTTGGAATATTTTTTCCTGCATTTTGTTTTTTCTGCTATTGGCTATTTATGCATAATCAGTTGAGTTTTCCTTATGGTTTTATAAGATATCTAAGAATGGGCGATATGTTACAAGAAGTAGTGATAGCATGTGTGATTGCCAGCTTAGCTGTTTTTTACTTCTCGTTAAATAAAAAAATATTTGATTTTGGAAAAGGTTTAATTACTGCCTGTTTTTTATATGTGGGTTTAGTTTTATACATATCATTACTTTAATAAACTATGAAATACTACGTAATAGCAGGCGAACCATCAGGAGACTTACATGCCTCTAACATGATGAAAGAACTATTAAAACTCGACAGCAGTATTGAATTTAGATACTGGGGCGGAGATTTAATGGAAGCAGTAACGCATCAAAAACCCAGAAAGCATATTAAAGATTTAGCTTTTATGGGGTTTGTAGAAGTTGCTAAAAACATTCGAACCATTTTTAAAAACATTGCATTTTGCAAACAAGATATTTTAGACTTTAAACCAGAAATATTAATATTAGTTGATTACCCAGGTTTTAATTTACGTATTGCTGATTGGGCTAAACAACAAGGTATTCGCGTATATTATTACATCTCGCCTACTATTTGGGCATGGAAAGAAAATCGCGTTGAAATTGTAAAACGTAGCGTTGAAAAAATGTTTGTGATACTTCCGTTTGAAGTAGCAGTTTACAAAAAACATCATTATGAAGCTGACTATGTAGGCCACCCTTTGTTAGATGCTATTGAACAAGAAAAAACAAATTTACCAGATAAAGCTACTTTTATTTCAAAAAACAAATTAGATGAGAGGCCTATCATTGCTGTATTACCAGGAAGTAGGAAACAGGAGATAGAACGCATGTTTTCAATTATGCTTGATGTGGTGAATGATTTTAAAGAATATCAGTTTGTTATTGCAGGAACAACTAATTTACCAAAAGAAGCCTATCAAATGGCTATTGATAAAAAATTAAATGTTGTCTTTAATCAAACATATGCACTCATGCATAATGCGCATGCCGGCATCATAAAATCAGGAACCTCTACTTTAGAAAGTGCGCTCTTTAGGTTGCCACAAGTGGTATGTTATAAAGGAGGAACTGTATCCTATTCTATTGCTCGAATGGTTGTTGGAAACCGTGTGAAATATATTTCGTTACCAAATTTAATTTTAGATAAACCAGTTGTAAAAGAACTCATACAAAGCGACTTAACTTCTAAAAATTTAAGAGACGAATTAACAAAAATAATTTCAGGGCCTGCAAGAGAAGAGATGCTTCATGAATATGACGGACTCATAAAATTATTAGGGAATAGTGGGGCATCTAAAAAAGTTGCTGAATTAATGTTTAATCACATTCATGCAAAAAAATAAAATCATACTTACTTTTATTGTTCTGTTATTAATTGTTTCATGGCAATTCTCGAATGTATTTGCCAAAACCTCATTAGCAAAAGAAAAAAAGAAATTTACAACGACTGAAAAAAAAATTAGCTCAGATGAAATTATCAACGTGCGAATTTTTTCGCAAATAAAAATTCAATCTCTTACGTTCAGTTCCGAAAATGGAGTTTATAGCGTTTGGGCAAATGGACAAGAGATTGTTAATACCAGTAAATTTCCTCTTATTAAATTTTCTTATAGTAACGATTCTGTTGAAGTTAAAACTTTTGAAAACGTTATTGGAAGATTCAAAAAAATAAAAATTTCGAGCCCAGATATTATTAAATCATTTCGTGTAAAATTAATCTCGCCCGATCGTAAACCAAGGTTTTATGACGATAATTTATACATTACCGCTGAACTAGGAGATTTAAAATGCATTAATGAAATCGCTCTTGATGATTACATTGCTGGCGTTGTTCAAGCCGAATCTGGAAGAAGATCTTTTCAGGAATTTTATAAAGTACAAGCTATACTTGCAAGAACATTTGCTTTATCTCACTTACAAAAACATGCTCCCGAAGGATTTAACTTATGTGACCATACACATTGCCAAGCTTATTTTGGAAAAACTACTGAGTTAGATATTATGAAAGCCGTTACCGACACAAAAGGAAAAGTAGTAGTAGACGATAATTTAAATTTAATCGATGCAGCTTTTCATAGCAATAGCGGAGGACAAACTGCAAATTCGGAAGATGTGTGGGGTAAAAAATTACCATATTTAAGAAGCGTAAATGATACCTTTAGCACCAAAATGCCAAATGCTAAATGGGAACGCAAGATGGCAAAGGAAGATTGGTTATCCTATTTAAAATTAAAACATAATTATCCAATTCAGGATTCAAATGCAAGATTGTTAGCTCTTACATTCCAACAAGATAACAGAAAACCTTATCTAGAATCAAACAACGTAAGAGTGCCTTTAAAAAATGTGAGAACTGATTTACAATTAAAATCTACTTTTTTTAGTATTTGTATGCAAGGAGACACCGTTATTTTTAAAGGCAGAGGCTTTGGACATGGAGTTGGAATGTGCCAAGAAGGAGCTATGCGAATGGCTAAGTTGGGATACAAATATCCTGACGTGATAAATTTTTATTATCAAAAAATTCAATTAATAGATTTGCATAAATTGAATTTTTTCAAGGATGAATAATCCCTTATAGATTTTCTAATTCAGACTTCACTTTTTTGGTTAAAGAAGATACTACCAAATTATAACTATCATCAATCCATTGTTTAATGAGTGTATCCGAAACGGAACCATCGCAAACAATCGTATTCCAATGTGCTTTATTCATATGATAACCGGGTAAAACACAGTTATAATTTTCACGTAATTCAATAGCTTTTTCTGGATTACATTTCGCATTAAATTGTACTGATTGAGAATCGATTCCAGTTAAAAGAAACATTTTTCCCATCACTTTAAATACAAGCGTATCATTTCCAAAGGGCATACATTCTTCCACACCTCTCTTTTTTATACAATAATCTCTTAGTTCATCTAAATGCATAAAGCTAATTTATTTAATTAAAGTTTAAATCTAAAAATTTAGATTGTTAAATCTACATGATTTTTCGACATAAATTGGTATTTTTTCTGTAGAAGTGGTCCGTATTCTATCTTAATTGTTTAAATTTGCTTTGTATTAAAACGAAAAACATGTATAAAACAACTACCAAATCAACTAACAACATTTTGCTAACAGCAATGATGATTGTTTTAGTTGCTTTTACGAGCAACTTAAAAGCTCAGCTAAATGGTACCAAAACCATTGGAGTAGATTATCCTACTTTAGCTGCCGCTGTCACAGACATTAACGCCTTGGGCGTAAATGGTTCATTAGTAATTAATATTCCTGCTGGGTACACAGAAACCGCACCAAGTGGCGGATACATATTAACTGCTACAGGAACATCTGCAAACACAATTACTTTTCAAAAAAGTGGTTCAGGTGCAAATCCATTATTAACAGCATATACAGGAACAGCAACTCCTGCATCTGCATTTCAAGATGGTGTATTTAGATTAGTTGGTTCTGATTATGTTACAATTAACGGAATTGACATCGTTGATTTAAATACAGTTAATCCTGCAACAATGGAATTTGGATATGCTTTATACAAAGCAAGTGCAAATGATGGTTGTCAAAATAACACGATTAAAAACTGTGTTATTACATTAAATCGTTTAAACAATGCAACTAGCTCTGCACCTATGGTAGAAGGCTCTGTTGGTGTTATTATGATGAACGCAACTTCAACAACAGCTACGGTAGCTTTAACACCTACTGTTGCAACAGGTTCTAACTCCAACAATAAATTTTATTCTAACACTATCCAAAACTGCAACTACGGTATAGCCTTAATAGGTTTTGCTGACGTAACTCCTTTTGCATTAGTGGATACAGGTAATGATATTGGAGGTGCTTCTTCAGCAACTGGAAATACAATTATCAATTACGGTGGTGGAGCTTCTACTAATCCTGCTGCAGCAATTAGAACATTAGCACAATACAATATTAATGTTTCTTTTAATACAATTAATAACAATAATGGTAGTGGTGTTAATCATGCTACAACGTTAAGAGGTATTTATTTAAATACAGCAACTAGTGCAAACGCAGCTATTACAAACAATACTGTAACTTTAAATGGAGGAGGTACTACTTCTTTAGCATCTGCTATTGACAATGCATCAGGTTCAACCGCAGCTTCAAATACTGTTGCAATTAGCAATAACGTTATCACTAATTGTACATATAGCACAGCAACAACTGCTGTTTTCAATGGGATTATTAACTCTGGAACTGCTGCTGCCGTTCTTATTAATAATAATTTATTTAACAACATTAACTTAGCAGGTACAGGAACTTGTGTTTTATTAGAAACAGGTTCGCCTGTTACTACAACTGCAAATAGTAATACCATTACGGCTATTACAAGAACTGGCGCAAGTGGTAGTTTTAGATTAATAAAAACTTCTAGCCCTACTAATTTTACAGCAAACAATAATGTTATAGACGGCGTAAGCTGGACAAACTTAACATCAACTGGTTCTGTAGACTGTTTTTATAGTTTTTCGTCAGCAGCTAACTTTACAGCTAACAATAACACCATTAAAAACATTTCAGTTCCTACAACTGGAACAGTTAATGGTATTAGAGAATTTGGTTCATCTACTGGAATAAAAACTATTCAAGGAAACCAAATTTATAATTTCTCAACAACTGCTGGTGGAGCTGGTGGAGCTACATTTAACGGAATATC
>JBBIUW010000210.1:0-5454 GCA_037440045.1 Sphingobacteriaceae bacterium | reverse complement strand
TCAGGCATATGCAATTACGCAATGGTACCCAAAACCTGCGGTGTTTGACAGAGAAGGTTGGCATCCAATGCCTTATTTAAATCAAGGTGAATTTTATAGCGAATTTGGCGCTTATGATGTAAAAATCACATTACCCAAAAACTATGTTTTAGCAGCTACAGGCGATAGGATTGATGCGCAAGAAGAAGAATCATGGATTCTTTCAAATGCGCAAGAAACACAAAAAATGATATCTGAGAAAAAATATTCTTATGATAATTCATTCCCAGCTTCTAGTAAAGATTATAAAACAATTCAATTTAAACAATATAGAGTTCATGATTTTGCTTGGTTTGCAGATAAACGTTTTCATGTTTTAAAAGGCACGATTCATTTACCTCAAAGCAACAGAGATGTTGACACTTGGGCATTTTTTACGAATAGCGAACCTGAACTATGGAGTAAATCAATTGAATACCTTAATGATGCTACTTTATTTTATTCGGAAATGAATGGAGATTACCCTTACAATCATGTAACTGCTATTGATGGGACGATAAGTGCTGGTGGTGGTATGGAATATCCTAACATTACAATAATTGGCGAGAGCAGTAATGCTTTTACATTAGAAACAACTATTATGCACGAAGTTGGCCATAATTGGTTTTATGGAATATTAGGGAGTAACGAACGAGCTTAC
The DNA here is from genome assembly GCA_037440045.1 of Sphingobacteriaceae bacterium. GTDB lineage: Bacteria > Bacteroidota > Bacteroidia > B-17B0 > Aurantibacillaceae > UBA4416. The sequence goes on along the minus strand of JBBIUW010000210.1, from coordinate 4,775 downwards.
CCTTTTATGGACGAAGGGTTAAATTCGTTTTATGAAATGCGTTATATCAGAAAAAAATATCCTAATCAAACACTAGCCGGATTATTAGGTAGAGATAGCACGTTTAAATTTTTTGGATTAAACAAATTTAAACACAAAGCAGAATATGAATTTGCTTATTTATTAGCTGCCAGAAAAAACCTAGATCAACCAATAGCCACAGCTGCACAAGATTTCACGGAATATAATTATGGAGGAATTGTTTATAGTAAATCAGCCATTGCCTTTGATTACCTTATGAATTATTTAGGCAAAGAAAAGTTTGACGAAGCCATGCGTTTTTATTTTAATGAGTGGAAATTTGAACATCCAACTCCAGAAGATCTAATCAAAACCTTACAATACTATTTAAATACTGATTTACACTGGTTTGTTGAAGAACTAATTGTAACAAATAAAAAATTAGACTATAAAGTAATAAAACATAAAGAATTAGAAGATCACAGCCATGCTATTTTGGTAAAAAACAATAGTAATTTATTAGGTCCTGTTTCTATATCAGGCATAAAAGATGGAAAATTAGTAGGCACTGTTTGGTATAATGGTTTCAAAGGGAAACGCGTTTTCGAATTCCCTCCGGCAGACATAGATGAATTTAAAATTGACTATGAGGAGTTTATGCCTGAAATTAATAGAAAGAACAACAATATTAAAACCCATGGTATATTCAAAAAAAGAGATCCTCTTCAATTAAATTTTATTGGTAAAATAGATGATTCAAAATACACTCAAATAAATTTTTTACCAATTCTAGGGTATAATGAGTATAATAAATTTATGTTAGGTTGTGCTTTTTACAACTACAGCTTACTACAACGCAAAACAGAAATCACCATTGCTCCAATGTATGCATTTGGCAGCAATACTCCTGTTGGTTATGCTGACTTAACAAGATATTTTACTCAAAACAATAACCTGTTTCAACAAATTACGTTTATAGCAAAAGCCAAATCATTTGCATATAATTATGTAGACACAAAGTTTTTTAATGATGCTAATAACACAAACTTTAAATCATTTAATCTTAACTACTATAAAATTTCTGCAACTCTAGATTTTGAACTAAAAAAACACAACCCTAGAAGTAAAATAACTCAACATATTGGCTACACTAATAACAATTTATTTGTAGACAATGTGCTTTATAAAATAAACATAACGGATTCTTCTCTCTCATCTATTAGCAAGTCTAATCAGGCAAACATCATTAATAACTTTTACTATACTTTACAAAATGCTCAAGTTATTAATCCTTATAATATTGCTTTTAACTTTCAACATAACGATAAATTTGGAAAAGCAAGTGCTACAATTAATTACTCTATCACATTTAAAAACAAAAACAGCTTAGATTTTAGACTATTTGCAGGAGCATTTGTATTTCAAAACAATAACTTAAATCAAGATTATAGATTTAGGATGAGTGGATTTAATGGTTACCAAGATTATTTATATGATTATAATTTTGTTGGAAGAAATGAATTTAATGGTGTGGGATTTGCTCAGTTCACCGAAAATGATGGTGCTTTTAAAATATGGACACCTCTTGGACAAACATCAAAGTGGTTAGTAGCGTTAAATATTAAATCACCAAAAGTTGGCAAACTCCCATTAAAACTATATGCTGATATTGGTACTAGTGAGTTTAATGAGAGTTTATATAAAGACAAATTTTTATATAATGCTGGCGTAGATATTTGTTTATGGAAAAACATATTCGAAATATATGTTCCGTTTGTATACAGCAAGGATATTAAAACAGCTTTAGAGGCAAATAATAAAGCTGGCTTTTTTGATACTATCCGATTTACATTAAATTTGCATAATATTAATCCAAGAAACTTTATTTCTAATAGTTTTTTATAATGCAAGCTGGTAAAAAAATATATTTCGCATCTGATTTCCATTTAGGAGTTCCTACTTTTGAATTAAGTCTTGCTCGCGAAAAAAAAATCGTTCGTTGGCTTGATTCTATTAAAAATTCAGCTCAAGAAATATATTTAGTGGGAGATATTTTTGATTTTTGGTTTGAATACAAATACACCGTTCCTAAAGGCTTTGTAAGGTTACTGGGAAAAATGGCTTAAATACACTATTCCAAAAGGTCAAACTCGCTTATTAGGTAAAATAGCAGAATTAACAGATAGTGGTATTCCAGTACATTTTTTTACTGGTAATCATGATTTATGGATGAGAGATTATTTTATTCAAGAATTAGGAGTTACAGTTAACCATAAACCAACAAGAAAAACATACAATAATAAAACTTTTTTAATAGGTCATGGTGATGGCTTAGGACCAGGTGATGGTTGGTATAAGTTTTTAAAAAAATGTTTTACAAATCCCTTTTTGATTTGGTGTTTTAAAACACTTCATCCTAATTTTGGTTTTTGGATTGCTCGTCGTTCTAGTAGAAGAAGTAGAATAAATACTGGCGATTCAGATAAAAAATTTCTTGGTGAAGACAATGAATGGTTAATGACTTTTTGTAAAGAAGATTTAAAGAAACAACATACAGATTATTTTGTGTTTGGTCATCGTCATTTACCATTAGATTTAAAAGCAGGCCAAAACTCAAGATATATAAATTTGGGAGAATGGATAAACTATTGTACGTATGCCGAATTTGATGGTTTTAATATAAGTTTAAAAACTTTTGAAGGATAAAAAAAGGGACTAATAAAATAATTAGTCCCTTTTTTTATTGTTTACAAATCTTACGGTAAAGTAATTGTATATGAAATACCATTGATAGTAACAGTTGCTTGATCATCGCAGGTTCCATTACCGTAGTCAATATATCTGGTAGCTTTTCCATTTGGAGTATGTTCCATAACACCAGAAACAAAGTGTTTTCTACAACCTGCTGCCATATTTCTTATTAAAGGAGTGGTAATAGTTGATGTAAAAGAATTTCCATTAGAAGTAACACCAGTTGCATTTCCTGTTATAGAATACATATCATCTGACCACGTCAAGGTAGATTCACCTGCCATCCATTCTCTTTGACGAATACTTTGCCAAGAAACAGTTCCTCCATTTGAAGCCTTTAAAATTTGAATATTTGCATTTATTTCATAAACTAAATGCGATGAGGCATTAAGACCAAGATTTTTAATTGTTTTAGTTCCTGTTACTTGATTGTCATTTACAAAATAATTTTGAGGAGTAACCGTTATTATAGTTAATGAGTCTCTATATTTTCCTGTAAAAGAGAAATTTAAGACTCCTCTTCTATATCTTCCATCATTACAATAACAATTTGTAGTTCCAAAATTAACCGTAATAGTTCTTGCTGGTGCTGCAGACGAATCTACAGTTACTGTTGCACAAGATGAGCTAAGTAATCCATTACTATCCATTGTTTTAAAACTAGAAACAGAATAATTTCTACCAGCTTCATCAGCAATACTTGTCATATCGTTTACAGTTGTAGAAGCTAAAGATTGATCTGAAGCAGATGATGTATCTTTATCTTTTTCTTCTGGGTCATTATTCTTATCTTTTTTACAAGAACTAACTAAAAAAGTTAATACAACAACTACTATTGTAAAACCAAATGCAAAATGTTTTGTTTTCATGATTTCTATTTTTTATTTATTGTAGGTTGGACTATTCTAAATTCAGAAAGTTTAATTTTTATAAAAAATTAATATAAATCAGAGGTTTCAATTAAATCAATTATTTCTGTGGGCTTTATATTTTTCATATTCTTCTCTCTATAAGGAATTTGAGTATTTCCTTTGTTTAAATTATCTACATCTTTATTATTTAAATCTTGTAATTCGTATAAATTATAATTATTAAATATTGACTTCATTTTTCCAAACTTTAAAACCAATCCAAAATTAAAGAATGAAGAATTTGATAATTTTTCTTTAAAAAAAGCACCATAAACACCTTTGTTTTTAGAATTATAAGTTTCTGAATAAAACCCAATATAATTTCGGGAAGCTAATCCGCCACTTAAATAAAAACTAAAATAGCGATTAGGCATAACATCTATTCTAAAACCTCCAAGAAATTCATATCTGTCAAAATTTAGTTTTTTGTCATTATTTAAGTAATAAATAGTGTCTGTATTTGCAAATGAATATACACCTCCTTGCGGCTTGGTGTATAAGCTTGTCTTTATGTACTTATTAATAGGAATATTTAAACTCATACTTCGAGGAAACTGAATACTAAAATTTATTCTATCCAATCTTCCTACTCTAAATCCAATGTAAGGGAAATGATATCTGTTTCCTAATATAAACGAGCGAGTATACCCTAACCTAAAACTAAAAAAATCATTCACTACATGACTATATAGTAATGATGTTGAAAACCTAACTTGTTGAGTGTATGAAAAACCATTATCTTGAGTAAAAAAGGGAGTTAATTCAGCATAAAAAATACTTTTTTTTACCAGTATTATATAATCCCCTCACACCTATCGCTGCCTTACTTAAATAATGTTTTGAAATACCTTCAAATTTTGGAATTACCGAAACATAACTTCCTACTAACAACAAATGAAAATTAGAAATTATAGTACTATCCTTTTTATAAAAATCTTTTGTAAATACTGGGCTATTAAAACCTACAGAGAATTGGTTTAACTGATAGCTTTCTAATTTTTTAGATGTAAAGTTATTTCCGTTTAAAGCTATTGTTTTCATGCCATAAACATCTAAATTAATAGACGTTTGAAAATAATGTTTTGGCGGTCTAATTTTTAAAAGACTATCATT
>JBBIUW010000209.1:0-5455 GCA_037440045.1 Sphingobacteriaceae bacterium | reverse complement strand
CATTTGAAGCAGGAAAACATACTGTAAACATTAACAATGAAACAGCAGGAGTTTATTTTGTGAAAGTGATGACAAACAATGCTCAACAAACAATCAAAGTGATTAAAGAGTAATCATTTTATACTAACCCATAAAATAAAAAGCCCGAACAATTTGTTCGGGCTTTTTTGTGGCTAAAATAAATTACTTTATTTCAGTAATGAATTTATCTTTTGGAGTACGAACCTTTTTTAGTTTTACTAACCAGTCATTTGCTTCGTCTCTGTATCCTAATGGTAAAATAACAGCCGTTCTTAATCCTTTTGCTTTTAAGTTTAATAATTCGTCTAAACCTTTATAATCAAATCCTTCCATTGGTGTTGCGTCTACTTTTAACTCAGCTGCAGCTGCCATAGCGATACCTAATGAAATGTATGCCTGTTTAGCAGCATGTTGATAGTGTTGTTCGGTTGTTTGCGCTCCTAACATGCCTAATAACATTGTTCTGTAACCATCAGTTGCGCTATCAGGTAAGCCTCGCTCTTCGTTGCTACGTTTAAACACTTCGTTAACACGGTCTTCTGTGTAAGTATCCCAAGCGGCAAATACTAAAAGATGAGAACAGTCGGTTATTTGTGTTTGTCCATTAGCCACAACTTTTATTTTTTCTAATAATTCTTGATTTGAAATCACCAAAATTTCAAATGGTTGTAGTCCTGAAGAAGAAGGAGCTAAACGCGCAGCTTCCAAAATTGTGTCTAATTTTTCTTGAGGAACTTTAGTTCCGTTCATTTTTTTTGTGGCATAACGCCAGTTTAAGTTTTCTATGATACTCATAAAGTTTATTGTTTTTATAAATTTGCTTCCAAAAGGATAATTACTTACTTTTGGAGAGTCAAAAGTAAATAGTAAGTAACTATTTAACAAGAAGGCACTTTTTTGTTTGATACTTACTTTTTGGTTACTATTACTGATAATCAACATGATAAAATGAAAAAGTTAGAAGAAAATATTCATCAGCTGGATAAATGTCCCATTAGAACTGTACTAGATCGTTTTGGAGACAAATGGTCTATTTTAGTAATTATGATTTTATCAGGTAAAGGCACGTTACGTTTTAGTGAAATCAATAAATTAATGCCTGATGTATCGCAAAAAATGCTGACAGTAACATTAAGAACTTTAGAGGCAGATGGGTTAATATCAAGAGAGATTTTTCCCGAAATTCCTCCTCGTGTTGAATATCAATTAACACATATGGGCGAAACACTAGTGCCACACATTAAAGGCTTAGCCAGTTGGGCCGACGAACATTTAATAGCTATTAAAAAATCTCGTAAAAAATATGCTGCTTAGGTTTTAGCAACGAATGTTTTATTTAAGATTTCTGTTCTGTATTTAAATATATATTCAATACGTTTTCTCACAAACAATTTGTGAGCTATTGTTCCTAGCACGCCCATTGGCAATACATAATTTACTTCATCATTCATTTCAATACCAGTGGCTGTTTTTTTGAATGAATGGCGGTGATGCCATAATTTATAGGGGCCAAAACGTTGTTCATCAATAAAGTATTCTCCTTCTTTCACATGCGTTATTTCTGTCATCCATTTTACAGGAATGCCTAACATGGGTTTGATAATGTATGTAATGATTTGACCGGCATACATTTTCTCTCCATCTTTTTTATCGGAAGTGATGATAAATCCCATATCAGGAGGTGTTATTTTTGCAAGATTATTAGGAGATGAAAAGAATTCCCAAGCTTCTTCTAATGAAATAGGTAAATGTTGTGTACTCTTGATGCTATAGAAGTTCATAATGTTATATCTTTGTTTAATACTTAGTATAATCATTATTTACTCCAAAATACTCGTTCTTTTTCATCAATATTTCTTCAAAAAATCTTTCCGTAGGCTTTGCTACGCAAAGATTTTTTTCATCATCTTGATAAAAAATTACTTCGTATTTTTGGCCTAAATCATAATTACACTAAGTATAAGACAATTAAATTCGCCTAATGTTTCAAGCTTTTATCGAAAATTTAAAAACTAATTTGCAGAAGCCTTTACCAGGTGTAGAAGCCCAGTTTGAAATGGCACATGTAAGGCGCGAAAAAGTATTAGCGAATTCTTATGAGTCACAAAATTACCGACCAAGTGCTGTGTTGATTTTATTATATCCAAACGAGCAAAATCAAATCTCTGTTTTATTAATTGAACGCATGACCTATAATGGTCATCACAGCGGACAAATTGCTTTGCCTGGAGGAAAGGCTGAACTAGCAGATGTTGATTTACAAGCAACGGCTTTGCGTGAATTTTTTGAGGAAACTGGTGCAGATACAACTCCTACTGTTATTGGTAAATTAACTCCTGTATATATTCCAGTAAGTAAATTTATGGTTCAGCCATTTGTGTCTTTTGTTGAACAAAAACCAAATTTTTCAGCCAGCGCTTATGAGGTAAACGAATTGATTGAATGGGAGATTAATCACTTACTAAATCCTGAAATCATTAAAGAAACAACCATAGAGCCCACACCTGGTTACAAAATAAAAACACCTTACTTTGATGTACAAGGTAAGGTGCTTTGGGGGGCAACAGCTATGATGCTGAATGAATTGAAAAAAATTATTAGTTCTTAAAACTCACAGTTATTAGGAGTTCTTGGGAATGCAATTACATCACGAATATTAGTCATACCGGTTACAAATAACACTAAACGTTCAAAACCTAAGCCAAATCCTGCATGCGGACAAGCACCAAAACGGCGAGTATCTAAATACCAGCTTAAATCTTCAGCAGGTATGTGCATTTCTTTCATACGTGTTTCTAATTTTTCTAAACGCTCTTCACGTTGAGATCCTCCAACGATTTCACCGATACCAGGGAATAAAATATCCATAGCTCTTACTGTTTTTCCGTCATCATTTTGGCGCATGTAAAAGGCTTTAATGTCTTTTGGATAATCTGTTAAAATCACTGGTTTTTTGAAGTGCTTTTCTACTAAGTAACGCTCATGTTCGCTTTGTAAATCAGCTCCCCATCCTTCAATGATATATTGGAATTTCTTTTTCTTATTATGATTTGATTCGCGTAAAATTTCAATTGCTTCGGTATAAGTAATTTTAGCAAATTCGTTTCCTAAGCAGAAATTTAATTTATCAAGTAAAGTCAACTCGCTACGTTCTGTTTGAGGTTTTTGTTTTTCTTCGTCAAACAAACGTTGAGATAAAAATTCGATATCTTCTTTATTTTTTTCTAAAGCAAAACCAATTACAAATTTCAACATTTCCTCTGCTAAAGCCATGTTATCATTTAAATCGTAAAACGCCATCTCTGGTTCAATCATCCAAAACTCAGCTAAGTGACGAGTAGTGTTTGAATTCTCAGCACGGAAAGTAGGACCAAATGTGTAAATATCGCTAAATGCCATAGCTGCTAATTCACCTTCTAATTGTCCTGAAACTGTTAAGTTAGTTGATTTACCGAAGAAATCTTGTTTATAGTCAATTTCGCCGTTTTCTGTTAATGGTGGATTTTTTGGATCTAAAGTAGATACACGAAACATTTCGCCAGCACCCTCAGCATCGCTGCTTGTTATAATAGGTGTGTGAATGTAAGTAAACCCTTTATCATTAAAGAACTTATGAATAGCATACGCTAATGTGTGACGCACTCTGAAAACTGCACCAAATGTATTAGTACGGAAACGCAAGTGAGCAATTTCTCTTAAAAACTCTAAAGAGTGAGCTTTAGGTTGTAATGGGTATGAATTTGGTTTTGTTACATCCGATTCAGCATCACCATAAATCTCGATTTCGGAAACGATAATTTCTACAGATTGACCTTTTCCTTGAGAAGCCACTAATTTACCTGTAACACCAATACATGCACCAGGAGTGATGCGCTTTAATGTTTCAGGATTTGTTGTTTCAAAATTAACTACCGCCTGAATATTATTAATACTAGAACCATCGTTGATGGCAATAAATGAATTGTTACGAAATGTACGAACCCAACCCTTTACGTTTACCGTTTGGTCGATTAAGTTTCCTTTTAAAATTTCTTTAATTTTTGTACGCGTTATCATAGGTAATTAATTTGAGGATGTGAAGTTAGAAAAAATTTGAATTTTTGCCTTGATTTTATAGAAAGATTACGATTTTCTAAACTCTTTTTTAATTGAGCTGTTCAGTTAAAACAAGATTTTTAGTTATATCTTTGTCGCAAAAAAGAGAAAAATGGAAACTGTTATCCCATACACTATATATATTGAAGGCACACCAAATCCTGCTTCTATGAAATTTGTAACTAATAAAGTTTTGATTTCTGAAAAAGGAGCAAGTGCGGAGTATAAAAACATATCCGAAACCCTAACTGCACCTATAGCAAAACAGTTGTTTCAGTTTCCGTTTGTAAAAACTGTTTTTATAACGTCTAATTATATTACAATTACTAAAACTGATGCTGTTGACTGGAATGATATTACTGTTGAACTTCGAGTGTTTTTAACAGAGTATTTAAATGCAGGAAATTTAATTGTAACAGCTTTGCCTAAGCAAGAAGTTGCGATAGACAATACGTTTACCGAAAAAACAGTGATTAGTACGCAACATGTTGCAGCTAAAGATGAAGTTGAAGCTAAAATCATTGAAGTGTTAGATCAATATATTCGTCCGGCAGTAGAGCAGGATGGAGGTTTAATTACCTTTAAAGAATTAAAAGATGGTGTGGTTACTGTGCAGATGCGCGGAGCTTGCAGTGGTTGCCCAAGTAGTACTATGACTTTAAAAGCAGGCATTGAAGCGCTATTAAAACGCTTATTACCAGACGCGGTGAAAGAAGTGGTGAGTGAGGCGATGTAAGCTTAACCGCAAAGAATGCAAAGTTTTTTGCAAAGAAAATGAGAGCACTTATTTGATTGAAAATGCCATATCTATTGTTTTCAATACACTTCTGTATTTAGTTTTTTACTTATCAGCGTAAGCAATACTTAACACACTTATTTTAATTCCTTCTATTTGTTGTAATAATTGGCAGCAGGCTTCAATGGTGGCGCCTGTAGTTATCACATCATCTACTAAAACAACATGCTTGTTTTTAAAAGTTTCAGGAGTTGTTAGTTCAAATACGTCTTCTACATTTTCCCAGCGTTCGTATTTGCTTTTTTTAGTTTGAGTTTCGGTAAATTCTTTACGTTTTAAAACACTTGTGTTTAGATCTATTTTAAGCCCTTCAGATAATCCTCTAGCAAATTCTTCACTTTGATTATAACCCCTTATTTTAAATTTTTTGCGGTGTAAGGGAACAGGAATAATAAAATCTGCTGTGCTAATAATCTGATTTGTTTTTAAATCTTCTGCATACCATTTGCCAACTAATATTGCTAAATCTTTATTGTGCTTATATTTTATAGCATGTAATACTTTTTGTATGCTTCCTTTTTTTTGAAACAAATAAAAACTACT
>JBBIUW010000208.1:0-5466 GCA_037440045.1 Sphingobacteriaceae bacterium | reverse complement strand
TTCGCCAGGGGCATCGCTGGGTAGCTATGTTTGGATGAGATAAGCGCTGAAAGCATCTAAGTGCGAAACTCACCTCAAGATTAGTTCTCTTTATAAGGGTCGTTAAAGACTATAACGTTGATAGGTTACAGGTGTAAAGGCAGTAATGTCAAAGCCGAGTAATACTAATTACCCGTAAGCTTTCTGTTATGCGCATCCAATATTTTTTACAAGTTAATATGATACTCGTGTCTTTTTTCAAATATGTTATAACCCTTTATGGTGTCTATAGCGGCGGGGATCACCTCTTCCCATTCCGAACAGAGAAGTTAAGCCCGCCAGCGCAGATGGTACTTGGTCTAAAGCCTGGGAGAGTATGTCGACGCCAATTTTCAAAAACCCTCATTATGCAAATAGTGAGGGTTTTTTGTTTTAAAATTATTCCTATAGCTATGCAATAAAAAAGCCCATTAGTTAAACTATTGGACTTTACTGTTATCTTTAAACTAAAAAGAATTTTATCCTTCTTTTGTTTTATCCCTATTTCTTTTAAATATAAAAGCCCATCAGTTTTACTAATGGGCTGTGTTGGTGTAATAGAATGTAAATTATTTCTCTAAAGCTTCTTTTACTAATTGATTAGCCATTTTTGGGTCCGCTTTACCTTTACCCATTTTCATTACTTCGCCAACAAATAAACCTAATAAATTAGTTTTCCCGTTTTTGTATTCGGTAATTTTTTCAGGATATTTTGCTAAAGCTTGATCCACTAATTCTTGTAAAGCACCTGTATCATTACTTTGTATGATATCTAAACGTTGTGCAATGCTTAATGGTGCTTCCGTAGGATTGAGCATTAACTCAGGGAATAATTTTTGCGTAGCGGCAGCATTACTTATTTTTCCTTCATCAATTAATGTTATTAAATCAGCAATTGATTTTGGTTTTACATGAAACTGTTCAATATCTAAAGCATTTTCGTTTAAGTACGATTTAATACTTCCCATCATCCAGTTTGCAGCTGCTTTATAATTTTTTGTAAAGCTTACTAATTCATTAAAATATAAAGCCAAGCCTTTTAAGTCAGTTAAGTTGTAAGCATCGTATTCAGATAGACCAAATTCTTTTGTGAACTTATTAAACAAATCACTAGGAAGTTCAGGCATTGCAGATTTTACTTTCTCAATATATTCTTCGGTTACATACACTGGTTGTAAATCTGGCTCAGGAAAATAACGGTAATCATTTGCATTTTCTTTACTACGTAAAGCAAATGTACTTCCGTTTACCGCATCAAAACTACGTGTTTCTCCAGCAATACTTTCTCCAGCTTCTATTAAATCAATCTGACGTTTAATTTCAAAATCAATTGCACGTTGCACATTACGGAAAGAGTTCATGTTTTTAACCTCTACTTTTTTTCCGTACTCTTTGGCATCTTTCAACATTACCGAAATATTAGCGTCGCAACGTAAGGAACCTTCTTCCATATTACCATCGCAAATATCTAAGTAACGTACTAGCTTTTTTATTTCTGTTAAGTACACATAGGCCTCTTCACTTGTTGTAAAATCAGGCTCAGTAACAATTTCTAATAATGGCGTACCAGCACGGTTTAAATCAATTAATGTTTCAAAAGGGTCAATGTCGTGCAAACTTTTACCAGCATCTTCTTCCATGTGAATACGTGTTAAGTTAATGCGTTTCTCCGAACCATCTTTTAATTTAACATCTACATAACCAGCAGTGCAGATAGGAGTTTTGTCTTGTGTAATTTGATAGCCTTTTGGTAAATCGGCATAAAAATAATTTTTACGAGCAAACTGATTTTCTTCTCTGATGTTTGAGTGAGTAGCAATACCCAATTTTACAGCAAACTCAATAGCACTTTTATTTACTTTTGGTAAAGTACCTGGATGTCCTAATGTAATAACACTTACATTAGTATTTGGCATAGCACCGTACTCTGCTACATCGTTGCTATACATTTTGGTTTTGGTTAGTAATTGAATGTGACATTCTAAACCAATCACTGCTTTATATTTATCGTAAACGGACATGTTGATAGTTATGAGTTATAAGTTTTGAATTATGAGTTGAATATTTACTCAAAAATTCAGAGTTTAAAGATAAGGATTTTTGTTTTGTGAAAAACGAGCGGATTCTTCATTTTTGCACTATATTTATCCTCCCAAATCACATTTTTTTGATACCTAAATTAACGATAGATAAAATTATTGATGCTGCTCGAGTAGAGGACGTGATTGGTGATTTTATCACTTTGAAAAAACGTGGCGCTAATTTATTAGGTCTTTGTCCTTTTCATGGCGAGAAATCCCCTTCGTTTACGGTTTCGCCAGCTAAGGGGATTTATAAGTGTTTTGGCTGTGGTAAATCAGGTACGGCAGTTAATTTTATTATGGATTTAGAAAGTCTTTCCTATCCAGAAGCATTAAGGTATTTAGCCAATAAATATGGCATTGAGGTTATAGAGAAAGAAGTTAGCGCTGAAGAAAAAGCACAGCAAAACGAAAAGGAGAGCTTATACATTGTGATGCAATATGCACAAAAGTATTATACCGATTTGTTGATGAATGATGATTTAGGTCGTTCTATTGGTTTAGGTTATTTTAAAGAAAGAGGATTTTCGCAAGCAACCATAGATAAATTTAATTTAGGGTACAGTTCGGAAGAAAGACGACGATTTTCGGAAACAGCCGTTAAGAACGGTTACAAACCGGAGTATTTGGTAAATACTGGTATGTCGATTTTATCGAATAATCATGTGGAGGGAACTCCGATTACTGAGAAAGATATTTTTGATCGTTATACTGGACGCGTGATGTTTCCTATTCATAATATTTCGGGAAAGGTTATAGGTTTTGGTGGACGAATTTTAACAAGCGATAAAAAATTAGCAAAGTATATCAACTCGCCACAAACAGAGATTTACGATAAAAGTAAAACCTTGTATGGGTTATTTCAAGCAAAGAAAACCATTATACAAGACGATAACTGTTATTTGGTAGAAGGATACACGGATGTGATTTCGATGCATCAATCAGGTATCGAAAATGTGGTGGCGTCTTCGGGGACATCATTAACAGTTGAACAAATAAAATTAATTCATCGCTTTACTAAAAACATTACCATTTTATATGATGGTGATGTGGCGGGTATTAAAGCCAGTTTTAGAGGAATTGATTTGATTTTGGAAGAAGGAATGAACGTGCGAGTTCTGTTATTTCCTGATGGTGATGATCCAGATTCTTACAGTAAAAAAGTAACCAACGAAGAATTTAAAGAGTTTATTAAAAACAATAGTAAAGATTTTATTGCTTTTAAAACTAATTTGCTTTATAAAGAAGTTGAGCACGATCCTATTAAACGCGCCGAACTGATTAAAGATATTGTTGAAAGTATTTCTGTTATCCCTGATGCGATTAACCGTTCGGTATACGTGAAAGAATGTTCGCGTATTATGGATATTAGTGAGCAAGTTTTGCAAATTGAGATTAATAAATTAATTCGCAAAAAAACTGGAAAAGCTACTCCTTCAACACAAAAAGACAATCAGCAACAACAAAGTCAAGGTAATTATCCAATAGATGATATTCCACCTGAAGCATATTTAGAAGAAGAAAAAGCGGTTGATCCAATTTTAGATAGTGAAGAAAAAGAATTGCTGCGCATGATGATGCAGTATGGTAATGTGTTGGTAGATGTTGAAGCTGAAGACACAGATAATACGGAACAGTCATTTCAATTAACGGTTTGTGAATTTGTTATATTTGAATTATGGAGAGATGATTTACAGTTTATTAATCCCATTTATCAAATGGTTTTAGATGAGTTTCATCATGAGCTAGAAAAAGGGAATATTCCAACATTACAAACGTTTATCCACCATTCAAATCCTGCGGTATCACAAGTAGCAATTGATATAGCCTCTTTTTCAGATTCGGTAAGTGATAAATGGGAGAAATTTGGAGTTAATGTACCACAAGAAATTCATTTGATAAAAAAAGGAATCGATCATCAATTGTTTAGTTTAAAAGAAAAAAGATTGAACTTGATTTTAAAGGATGCAAAAGAGCTTATTAAAACAGCAGATCCCTTCGAAAATAAAAACGTTTACGAATTTGTTATTTTACTCGAGAATCAAAAAAAACGAGTCAATAAAATTTTAGGAAGAACCATCATTAAATAAGAATGAGTGCGCAATTTGGTTCTTAATTGCTAAACTTATATAGTTTGAAGATAGAGCATCGCATATTTATTGCATTATTTTCTGTTTATCATTATGCAAAAATTAGGTTGCAATTAAATGTCTAAAAAAGTATATTAATCAAATTATCAAATTAATTGATAACGTTAATTATGATTTTGATAAATGAAAAGAAAATCAGAAACAAGTAGATGATGTTTGCGTGTCAGAAATCATACATCGGCAGTTTTGATATATGGTAATTTAATTATTTGAAGCATTTAAATGAATCAATTTTGTTTTTTTGAAAATTAATATACAATTTCTCACAAGTATTGATTTCTACAAAATACCTACAAAATTCAACAATTATTCATGTTTTAGATGAGTGGAAATCAAGTCTTGGTTATTGAAAATTTGCAAAAAAGTACTTTATATCACTATTTTTGAGAACTAATATTGTAATCATCATGAGAATTTTTTATTTAATCGTATTCTTAACCATTCTAAGTATTGGCAAATCGCAAACGGAAGCAGAAATTGTGAATCATAGAATTGTACTTGACACTGATTCAGGAGATTTTTTTGGAAAAAAATTTAATGCCATGTTTTTTGGGGGCTCATATTTTGTATGCTCACAAAGTTATAATGTGCCTTTTTCAGATGTAGACTTCAATAATTTTATTACAAAAATTCAAAACATTAATACGGAAATAAAGGCATATAAATCATTAGATAACAAGAATTTGATTTGCGTATTTCCGAAAAGTGCCGTAAGAGGTATCTCGTCATTTTCTGGATTTATTAATTCAAATTTTCCTTCAGGTTATTTATCGTCATTAATAGGAGGTAAAACGACGCACGTTGAAGTAACTCGTGTCTATGACCCTTTAGATAAAGAAAGTGAACGTGGTTTTATTCAATTTACTAACTAAGAGATATTATGAAAAAGTACCTTATAATTTTAATGGTTATCACAGCGAAAATATTCGCTCAACCAATTAATGATAATCCATGTAATGCGATTCCTTTGCAAGTTTCAGCAACATGTAATCAAATATCTGGTCAAATAAATTCAGGAGCAACTGCTAGTCCTGGTGTCCCGGCTCCTAGCTGCGGTAGTTATGTGAACGGCGATATTTGGTTTTCAGTTATTTGTCCTGCGTCAGGTAATTTTACAGTAACATCCTACTATTCTGGATTAAATAATCTGGGTATGGCTGCTTACCAAGGCTCATGTAGTTCTTTGACCCTAACAAACTGTGCTTATCTAGGTGTTG
>JBBIUW010000207.1:0-5469 GCA_037440045.1 Sphingobacteriaceae bacterium | reverse complement strand
AATTTTCTTTTTTATAAAATTTTGGGGTATCATGTTATAAGATACTATTCTTAAATCATCCGCACTTATCCATCCTATTAAGTTAATGAAATATCTGTTATTAACAAGTGAAGAAGCTTGAAATATAGTTTGCTTTATTTCAACATTTATATAATTTGAATCAAATGGGTTGCTATACACTTTTGCTTCTGGTAATATACTAAATCTAGGAAAATCACTATTTCTTTTCAAAAAAATCTCATACTCATCAACTTGTTTAAATCTAATATTAGTAAAACCTAGAGCTGTTAAATATTCGATATAAAACAATTTATTGCCATTAAACATACAAAAATCTAACTTTTGATTATTTACATATTCTAATAACGGCTTAGTATTAACTAATGACAAGTCTTCTCTAATGATTAATGTTTTTTTAGTGACTTTTGCAAGTTGAGCAATTGCCTCTATTGGATTGTTAAGCCAAGCAATTACATTGCCACAATACACAATATCAGCTTTTTGTTCTAATGTAGATAAATTATATATTGAACATGATTCAATTTTTATTTTTGATTTTTTTAATTTTTTTATTGCTTCAATTCTTCCGATAAACCAACCGTTTGTCATATTAAGAACAGACTCTTCTTGTTCGTTATATAAATCAACCGCAATAACTTCTTTGGCTCCATTTTCCTCAGCAAGGAACGAAAACATTCCATCATTTGATCCAACATCCATAAATACTAAATTATCTAACGATGAAGGCATAAAACACATATCCCATTCATAATTACAGCGAGTTCCTGGCGTATAAACATCGTCATATAAATGGATTCTTTGTCGCCATTCCTTAAAAGAAAACAATTTTATTAAATAATCTGAAGGGGTTTTTATGTCAATATTTTTCATTTAGATGTTTAGCTATAATTAATTACTACCAAGCTGTCCAGCCACCATCAACTAACATGTTATTTCCTGTAACATAACTAGCAGCATCGCTTAGTAAATATATAAGAGCTGGTGCAACTTCATGATTATAGCTCATGCGTTGCATAGGACTAAAATTAGCGAAGTTTTTTTCAAAGGCATCTTCATGGCTATTCCACACGCCATGAGGTGTAATCATATTTACCCTCACTCCCTTGGCTGCCCAATAAGATGATAAATATTGTGACAAAGCATCTACACCTCCTTTGCTGGCAGAATAAGCTGCAGGACATCCCATTTTTGTGCCTTTATATAAATTTTGATTAGGTGCTACCACACTGTAAGTAGATGGAATATTAACTATAGAACCAGAGTTCTTTTCTGCCATATATGATCCTAAAATTTGACACAACAAAAACGTACCTTTTAGGTTTACTTCCACTACTTTATCCCAATTTTCTTCGTTCACATTTTCAAATGGTTCAAAAATTAAATGTGATTTATTTTGGTGAGCAGTTACTAAACCATCTATTTTTCCAAACTCAGCTAACACTTTTTCTTTTAAAGAAAGTACAGAATTTTTATTTTCTACCTCCACCTCAAAACCTAAACACTTAATATGATTTCGCGATTGTAACTGTTCTGCAAATTTAATTGGGTTCGCTATAGCAATGTCGGCAGCAACAACATGACCTCCAAATTGAGCCACCGCCTCGCAAAAAGCACGGCCAATTAAACCACAGGCTCCAGATATAACAATAACTTTTCCTGTAAGATCAAATTTTTCTTTAAAATTTATTTCAGTTGGATTGGTTGTTCTTAAAATTTCCATAACATTTCATTAAATATATTTTCTAAATACTGGTTTAATAGGTTCTCCAACTAGGTATTTCTCAAACCCCTCTTCTAATCCTTTCTTATAAATTATACACGATTCATCCATGGCATTTAAAACATGTTCAACATCTTTATCGGTGTGAGAAAAATGTGGGCAAAAAATTCCTTGAAATAACACGCCATGTTTAATTAATTCCTGATGGAACAGGGTTCTTAATCCAAATGAATTATTTCCTTCGTTATCAAAATACCCTAGAGAGGCGTGCCAATTGAATTGCAAATTTTTAATAGAATGCGACAAACCATGATTGTGGAATATTTGTTTACTTCCTTCAATAAATTTTTGCCCTAATGCTTGATTGTGTTTTACCACGTTATGTTTTTTAAATTCATCCATTGTTGCTAAGGCAGCAGCAATGCTAGAAGTTTCACCACCATGCGTAGTACTTATCAAAAATAATTTCTCTTTACCTGTGTTTCGAATTCCTCCTAATTCCATCACCTCTTTTTTTCCAGTTAAACAGCAAAACGAAAAACCATTAGCAATTCCTTTTCCCCAAGTAGTCATATCTGGAACTACGTTATATTTTTTCATTGAACCTGGAAAATCTGTTTTATAACCCGTAATCATTTCGTCCATTATCCATAAAGCTCCATTTTTATGAGTTAAATCGATAGCATTTTTTAAAAAATCATCCTCAAGTGTATTCATTTTTTCTGGTTCAGAAATAATGCAAGCTATTTGATTTGGATATTGATCAAATAACTCTTTTAATGATTCTAAATTATCTGCTTTAAACGTTACAGTTAAATTACTGATGTCTGAAGGAATTCCATTTTTAACATCAGTGCTTCCAATAAACCAATCATCATAAGAATAAAATGGATGCTCGGCAGGTCGGGCAACTAATTTTCTACCAGTATAAGCACGTGCTAATTTAACAGCCGCTGTAGTTACAACCGAACCATTTTTAGCAAACTTAATCATATCATGAGTGCCAACCATATCTAAAAACTTCTCGGCTATTTCTCTTTCAATAATAGATGGGCGAGAAAAATTGTTTCCTTTTTTCAGCTCTTCGGTAATACGCTCTATTACTGGTTCATAAGCATGACCTAAACTTACAGATGCTAATCCTGCTAAACATTCAATGTATTCATTTCCATCTTCATCCCAAACATGGCTTCCTTTACCATGTGTTATAGATGCTGGAGATAATAAAGGGAATTGATCGTCTCCTTTACTATATGTGTGTGCACCTCCTGGTATTAAGTCATGAATAATTTTTCGATACTCGTTAGATTTAGTAAAATTGGTAATCATAGTGCTAAATATTTTTATCGTTTTGAATTGATTTGATATATCCCGAATTGATAATACTGTCTTTATTTAATTCTAAAATCTCTGGTTTACTTTCTAAAAGTTTCAGCACATCATCCATCCCAAAATCAATTAATGATGGGAAAGCGCTAAATATGGCTTCAACTGCTTTAAAATCATTTTCAGAATCAACTGATAATTTAAATTGATAATTTAAATTGAACTTTTTCCAACCACATAAAAATTTTCCTGAGTTTTTAATATAAGGAGTTACATGTTCTCTCTCAGACATTAGTTTTGCTTCATTCCAAGCTGTTTTTAAAGCTCTAAAAGAAAATACTTCTACATCAAAACCATCTTCTAAAAAATCTGGTTCGTTATTACTATTAGAAAAATAATCGTTACCTGATTTCAAATATTCTTCTATTACAAAGTCAATCACTGAATGATGGTGCAATGGACAATCGGAGGTGATACGTATTACATTTGTAGGATTGTAGTTTTTTGCAGCTTGATAATATCTATCTAAAACGTCCCAATCGCTTCCTCGAAAACAATTAAATGATTTTTCCTTACACAACAATTCAATAGTATCATCTTCTTTATTAATTGTAGTCGCTATAACAATCTCATCAATTAATCTACTAGGCTTAATTCTCATTTGCTGAATTTCTAGCAACGAATATCCCTTTATGGATTTCAAAACCTTTCCAGGCAAACGAGTTGAGCCCATTCGGGCTTGTATAATTAACAAATTCATTTTACAAATTCCTTGCGAAAAGAAATCATTTCAATTAATTTTTTAACACTATAATCAGTCTGCCCTGATGGATTAAAATATTTTGGATTATGGCAACTTACCAATACTTGGTCCATTCCTTTATCTTTAACTAAATACCTATCCCTAATAATACCTTCAATAATCCAACCTGCTTTACAATATGCTTTTATGCTACCAATATTATCAGCATAAATTTGCCCGTGAAGTTTTCTTATATCAAATTTTTCAAAAGCAAGATTATTACCAAGTGTGATTGCAATGGTAGCAATACCTTTACCCCAATAATTTCTGTCACCAATTACACAAACTAAATCAGCTATTTTATGCTTTTTATTTATTGGACCAACTTTCAAATTACCAATATGTTTATTTCCTTCTTCTAAACAAATTGCATACATATAATAATCGCCTGTTTTTGTTCCTAAATCAATATAATCTGTTACCATTTTATTAGTTAATGAATTTCCATCCACTTCTAAAAAACTAGTAACTTCATTATTTTTAAACCAATTTAAATAATTTTCATTAACATCAGCATGAGTTAATTCCCTTAAAAAGACTTGTTCTTTATTCATGTTTACGTTTTAATATTTTTGCATATTTATCCATCTCTTGCTCATTTTTCGTTAAATTATTATCATGCATCCGGTAACGATAAAGAGGTAATATAATATTATAAATCGAATGTTTTTTTAAAAACCGAATTCTTAGATCCTCTTCTTCTCTAGCCCTAAAACTTTCATCATATAATCCTACGTCAAATAATAAGTCTTTTCTGAACATAATACCACAAGCAATAGGTTTTTCTTCGGAATTAACATGTTCTTTGTGATTTCCTCGTTCATCCACTAAATAATAATCAACAGAAACAGCATCTAAGGAGTTGTTTTCTGTTAAAAATGTTTGCTGAATTAATAACAAATCCCTTTGAATATAATCATCAGCATCTAAAAACATAATAAATTGACCCAATGCTTTTTTAGCACCAAAATTACGCGCAGCTGCTAATCCAACATTTTTTTCAAGGTTAAAGACTCTCACGTCTTCTTTGTAGTTTTCTAATACCTTATAAGTATTATCCGTACTGCAATCATTTACTACAATAACCTCGTATTGATTTTTAGTTAAAGACTGAACTAAACAGCTTCTGATTGCTCGTTCAATATATCTTTCGTAGTTATATGCTGTAATTATAATTGAAACCATTTTATAAGGATACTAAATAATTTGCAAAAATTGTGTAATTTTTTTCGGAATTAAATTTATCTAAATAGATACTTCTAGATTTTTTTCCCATTTCTTTCAGTAACTCTTTGTTATCGATGCAAAAATTAATTTTTTCAGTAATATCTTCTGATGAACAATTAACATTTATCAAGAACCCATTTTCGCCATCAACAACAGCTTCGGGTGTTCCATATATAGAAGTAGCTAAAACTGGTATTTCATAAGCCATTGCTTCCATAATAGAAACTGGAATCCCTTCAACTGAACTAATATTTACAAATAAATTTACTGCATGCGTTTGATAATAATTATGAATATCTTGGTTTCCAACATACCCTCGTAATTCTATATCTACGTTATTATTCATTTTTTTACAGTGTGCTAAAATTTTATC
>JBBIUW010000206.1:0-5480 GCA_037440045.1 Sphingobacteriaceae bacterium | reverse complement strand
TTATTAAATTTAATTCTGAAATCACTCTATTAACAGTTACTCAAAAAAATGGTCATACATTATTTTGTCCTCCTATTGGTCACAGACAAGAACGTGGTGATTATCAAGAAAGTTGGCAACCTTGTGCTGTTAGCGATAAAGATTTACAAGAGGCACAAGACATGGCAGCCAAAGTTACAAAAGCATTAAGCGGTGCTGGTATTTGGGGAGTTGAATTTTTCTTAACTGATAAAGGCATTTATTTTTCGGAGTTATCCCCTCGCCCTCATGATACTGGCATGGTAACTTTAGCAAATACTCAAAACTTAAGTGAGTTTGAATTACATGCACGTGCCATTTTAGGATTTCCTATTCCTGAAATTCAATTATTAAACTATGGAGCTTCTGCTGTTTTGTTGGCGGATAAAGAAAGTACAGCTTATCATTTTTCTGGAGTAACTGAAGTATTAAAAAACAAAAACACAGATGTTCGTTTGTTTGGCAAACCCACTACTCGTCCGTATCGCAGAATGGGTGTTGTTTTAACTTATGATAATATAAATTCAGATATCAATGCGGTAAAACAAAAAGCGATTGATTTATCAAAACAAATAAATATTATTACATCATAAGCGTTTTACAAGTTCATTACTTGTTGAAATTTACCGTTTTGTAAAATATATTTTTTGCCATCAAACTCTACTGTTTGTCCTTCGTTGATATTTATTAAATTTTCAATATCCTGTTCTATACTATGAATACTTCCATTGGTAGCTCTAGCTAAATCAAGATAATCTGTATTTACCATATAATTTCCTGTGCCACAAATAATAATGTGAACTGGCTTATTAATGCTTTTCATTAATTCAATATCTTTTACATTAGCAAAATTATCAGCTATCATTACGTATTCTTTAGCATCGGGTTTGTGTTTAATTGCTTCAATCAATGCTTCACAATTATTTTCTGGTGCATCGCCTCCTCCCCCTGCAGCCATTGCATCTTGAATTTTCAAAGCAACCGCGTCATAATTTCCTGCTTCAATATTGTATATACCACCAATACTGCCTATTTTTTTCTTTCTTTCGGGTTTATTATCCCCATCATTAAAAAAGGTAAAGTAATTAATTTTATGACTCAAGCTATTTAATTTGTACCACACTAATAATTGTGTTGTATATGCCGACATACTCCCTGTAACATCACATACAAAAGCCATTTCATTCCAATGCTCATGACGTCTCAATACTGCAAAAATAGTTGAATCAGAAAGATTGCGTTTCACAAACGACATGGCATTTTTACCTTTTACAAATTTATGATACTGAACACCTGTTCTAACTGTATCCATCCTAACGGCATATTGAACCCTTCTTTTAAACAGCCCTTTTCTTTCATATACAATTCCTTTTTCGGCTTTTCTTTTCGAAACAGGAATGTAATATCCTGTTTTAACTTTTTTACGTTTTAATTTGGTTTTATAAATGGTGTATACCGAATCATACCCTAACGAGTCTGATTTAATAATTGAGCTCAAACTTGCTATTTCTTTCTTTGTATCTTCTGTAGTTACTTTTGGAATATATGTGATTACAAACCCGTGAAAATATTCTTTAGCAATTTGTTCATTTTTACAATCATTTTGGGCTTTAAATTCCCATATCACAAACGATTGATTAAATAACTCTGGTAATAATTTTTTCAAGTTTAATAACCGTTCCTTATTTAATTTTGGCTGACTAAATTTTTCTGAAATTTGAAACGCCGTGTAATATAGCTCAACCTTAAGGATGCTATTTCCTTTCAAAAAATTAACATCTCCAGCATTTATAATTTCAGGAGAATTAAAATCCATTTTTAGTTTCAATGTATTTGGCAGCCCTTTATGTTCATCAAACTTAGATGTATAAACAGGCTTTATTAATAATAAATCATCAATTTTTACCTTTTGAGAAAACAATAAAAATTGAGAGCCAATAAACGCGATTAATAATAAAAACTTTACCATGGCTATAAGATTTTAATCTTATAACGTCTCAGTTAAAAAAAATTACAACAAACTTTATATTTTTTTTAATACCTCTTGGTAAATTTTCTTAATACTATTTTTTTCTTCTCGTTCACAAATAGTTTCTATTGCGGGAATCAACTCTTTGTTAACAGGTGTTTTTAATTTTACAATTTGAGATAATGCAAACGCAGCACTCCATCTCACAACCGTTCCTGTGTGTTCTGTATTTACTAATAAGTGATTGATTGCTATATCAAGTTGTTTAGGAAATAGATGGGCAATATTTCCAATTACCTTAGCAGATTCCCATTTTACTCTGGGCGCTTTTTCAGTTAATGTATGAGACACAAATTCCAGCATTAATTTATTGGCAATTTCAGGTTTCAATTTCGTTGCAAACTCAAAACTTTCTATAATCGTGGCTTTAATTGGATCTTTCGAAGCTTTAGCCAATATTATAAACTCGTCAATCTTTTTTGGATCATCTAAAATCAATTGACTTAAAGCTTCTGTTTTTTCTTTAGGCTTAATTGCTTTGTTATTTAATATCTCTTGAACATTCATCTTCAATGATTCTTATCAAATGTACTTCATAAAAAAAGCCTTTGCATTGCAAAGGCTTTTTAAATTAATAAAACTTATAATTTAAATTGCATCAAAATCAACCACTAACTTTTCTGTTAAAGGATGAGCTTGACATGTTAAAATAAATCCGTCTTCCACTTCAGCTTCAGTTAAAGCAAAATTGTTATCCATTTTTGCTTTTCCTTCAACTACTTTTGCACGGCAAGTACAGCAAACTGCACCTTTACAACTAAATGGTGCATCTACACCTGCTTCAATAGCTGCATCTAAAATGGTCAATCCACTCGTGTTTAGTGTCATTTGAGTTTCTATACCGTATTGAATAACTGTAATTTCGCTATTCACATCAGCTCCTGTTGGCTCGTTTCCAGCAGCTTTATTAACTGCATCTACTACCGCACTAAAGTATTCGATATGAATTTTTTCAGAAGCAATTTTTAGAGCCTCTAATGTTTGCTTAATATTTTCCATCATCGGACCAGGTCCACAAATGAAATACTCATCTGCGTTCACTCCTCCAACATTTTCTAAAATAGCTTTTACTCTATCTGTAGTTAATAATCCTTTTTGTAAATCGCTTACTTCATTTTTAGGATTATCATACACATTAAATACTTTTAATTTATCGGCATGCTCTCCAGCTAATTTTTCAATTTCAGATTTAAAAATTGTTGATTCTTCATCACGATTAGCATACACTAAAGTAATATTGCTTTGTTTCTCGATGTACAATACACTTTTTAAGATACTCATCATAGGCGTAATTCCACTTCCTCCAGCAAATAACACATAATGTTTTTTATTATTTCCAGATAAAACAGAACTAAAATTACCCATAGGAGTCATAACCTCAACTGTATCACCAGCTTTCCAGTTGCGATTAATTAATGTTGATGCTCGTCCATCTTTTACTTCTTTAACAGCTACGCGTAACTCTTTTTCGCTATACGGACTAGTGCAAATACTATATGAACGACGAATTTCTTCTCCGTTTACATTTAATTTAATTGTAATATATTGCCCTTGCTTAAATTGATATTCATGTTGAATTGCTAATGGAATATCAAAAGCTACTGAAACAGCATCAGCGGTTTCTCTACGAACATCTTTTACTTTTAAGGTATGAAATCTTGCCATTTTTTATTTTTTAGGTTGCAAAAATAGATATAAAAAACAAATATATTAGAAAGCAGCTAATTTTTAGCATTTTGTTTATGGTTGTGATATAAATCATTGAAGAATGAAGATTTTTAATCTGTTTATAAACTTCACATGATTTTAGCTGTTTAAATGGTATTAATTTGCTCATAAAAGGTTTGAAAAAAAGCCATCAAAAGCATATATTTGTATAATTCGTAAACTAAACAACAAAAATGGAAGTCAACAAATTTGAAGACATATTTGAAGGCAAATTAGCCAAAAATGAAATGGTTGAACCAAAGGATTGGATGCCAGAGAATTATCGTAAGCATTTAATCCGCCAAATATCTCAGCACGCTCATTCAGAGATTGTAGGAATGTTACCTGAAGGTAACTGGATTACTCGCGCTCCAAGCCTTCGCTCAAAAGTAGTATTATTAGCAAAAGTACAAGATGAAGGAGGACACGGCTTGTATTTATACACAGCTGCTGAAACATTAGGTGTTAGCCGTGATGAATTATTAGATAATTTACATACAGGAAAAGCAAAATATTCATCAATATTTAATTACCCAACTTTAACATGGGCTGATATTGGTGCTGTGGGTTGGTTAGTTGATGGCGCTGCAATTATGAATCAAGTAATGTTGCAACGTACATCTTATGGTCCATATGCTCGAGCTATGGTACGTATTTGTAAAGAAGAAAGCTTTCACCAACGCCAAGGGTTTGAAATTATGACTCGTTTAGCGTTTGGAACAGACGACCAAAAAGCAATGGCTCAAGACGCATTAAATCGTTGGTGGTACCCAACGATGATGATGTTTGGCCCACCAGATGCAGAATCGCCAAATAGCGAAAATGCCATGAAATGGAGAATTAAACGTGAAACTAACGACCAATTACGTCAACGTTTTGTTGATCAAACTGTTCCACAAGTTCAATACTTAGGCTTAACAGTTCCTGATGCTAATTTGAAATGGAACGAAGAAAAAAAGGGTTACGATTTTAGTCAACCTGATTGGACAGAGTTTAAAAATGTGATTAGTGGAAATGGTCCATGTAACAAAGAACGTTTAGCAGCTCGAAACAAAGCTCACAAAGATGGTGCTTGGGTAAGAGAAGCCGCACAAGCATTTGCAAAAAAACGTAACGAAATTTACGTAGCAGCTTAATTAAATTAGAGATTTATAAATTTTTGAAGATTAAATAAAATGAGTGATAATCAAGGCCCAGTTTGGGAAGTATTTGTACAAAAAAAAGCAGGACAACCATTTGTTCACTGCGGAAGTTTACATGCGTTTGATAAAGAAATGGCTTTACAAAATGCAAGAGATTTATATACACGTCGTAATGAAGGTGTGTCTTTATGGGTTGTTCCTTCAAATGCTATTGTAGCTAGTAGCCCCGAAGATATCGGTCCTTTTTTTGAACCAGCAAACGATAAAGTATACCGTCATCCAACGTTTTATCAAATCCCGGATGCAATCGGACACATGTAATTTTTATAAACTCTCATTTTAGATGACAACACAAGAAGCATTATTTCAATATACTTTACGTTTAGGCGATACTAATTTAATTTTAGGTCAGCGTTTAAGCGAATGGACTGGTCATGGACCATTTTTAGAAGAAGACTTAGCCTTAACTAATATTGCATTAGATATTACAGGTACTGCAAAATCACTTTTAGAATACGCGGCAAGCATTGAAGGAAAAGGAAGAACAGAAGATGACTTAGCCTATTTTAGAAACGATAGACAAT
>JBBIUW010000205.1:0-5496 GCA_037440045.1 Sphingobacteriaceae bacterium | reverse complement strand
TAACATAAAATTCGGCATATACTTGCTCTAAATACTCGGTAGCTTCTCTAATACTTAAGCCACTAATCTTTACTCTTCCAATTAATGGGAATTTACAAGTACCATCCGAATTTACAATGTAATCTATTGAATTAAGTTATTTGAAAGACCTGAATTAGCCAAATCAACTAATTTAAAACCATCATTGGCAAACATCCTAATATTTATAACATCATTTGCCTCTATTTTATAATCTTGTTTTGATAAGGAGTCAACAATTTTATCGTAGGTGTAATCTTTTGGAGTTTTTAACATCAAATTTGATCTAAAAATTTTACAAGAAGAAAAATAAAAAACTACTAATAAAAAGAAGAAATATTTATAAAATTTCATAGGTGAGTATTATTACACAAAGTTAAAATTTATCCGCTAATATCAAAAATCATACTCTTTTTAATAATTGAGCATATAATTGGTTCATATCGTTTACTAATCGAGTATAACTGTATTTTTCGAGGGCCCATTTTTCGCCTTTTTCAGAGGAAAGTGATAAAACTGACTTGTTTTTGCAAGCATTAATTAAATTATCGTAAAATGCTTTTTTATCTGAAATATTTGATAATAAACCACATTCAGGGTGTAAAACATCTTCAATACCACCCACATTAGTTGATACTACGTATTTACCAGCTGCTTGTGCCTCTATGATACTTACAGGAGTTCCTTCATTTAAGGATGTGAGAGTTACAATATCTAATCCATGCAGAGCCCATTCAACATTAGTAATCCAAGAGGTAAAAATAACATCAACATTATCGGTAGGATTATTTGACCATGTAACGTTGTTAAGTTTACAAGTTTCGGTAATAACATCTCTTGTATCTCCGTCTCCAATAATAAAAGCTTTAAAATTGTTTATTCCATGCTGTTTCAAATGAGCAATTGCTTCTATAAATAAGCTATGATTTTTAATTGGAGCTAACCTACCAATAATACCAATGGCTAGTTGGTCTTCTTTTAGTTGATATTTATCTCTAAATTCTTTTCTGTTTTTTTCTTTGTTTTGGGTAAACTTTGTTAAATCAAAACCCAACGGAATGACGTGTATTTTATCTTTAGATGCAATCTCAAAAACTTCGGATAGCTCATGCTTTTGTTTGTTACTAATAGCAACAATAGCAGTAGAATGCTTCGCTAAATAACGTTCAATAACTTTATAAAATGTGGTTTTTAACTTTCCAAAATAGGAATGAAAAACATGCCCATGAAACGTATGAACAATAACAGGAACATTACAATCAATAGCAGCTAAACGCCCAATTGCTCCTGCCTTCGAAGCATGAGTGTGAACAATATCAGGCTTAAAATCACGGATGATTTTTTTAATTTCTTTATAGGCTTTGTAATCCGATTTTATATTAATTTCTCTTTGAAATTCATGTAAAACTCTTGGTTTTAGACCCAGGCCTTCAGGAATATATAATGAACTATCTTCACCTTCTTCTTCCGGACCTCCAACTAAAAGTGTTTCGTAATCGGGTTCTAAATATTTTGACAAATAGCTCACATTGTAGGTAATACCTCCAATATTAAATCGATTAATAATTCTTAAAACTTTAGGCAAAATATTAATTTAAATTAAGTTCAGTAGATAATTGTTTGAAATCAATACCATCAAAATTACCAGAGCTCATCATCAGCAAAACATGGTTTTTTAATGATTTTGATTTGATATAATTGACTAGGCTTGCACTGTCTGTAAACACTTTTAAATCTTTACGATTAAAATAGTTTAAAACCTGTTCTTCAGTAATAGCTTTTAGTTTTTTATGTGCTATCGTATGCGGATTAAAGTAAACAATTGCTTCGTCTGCATCATTCATAGCCCCATTATATTCAGCTAAAAACGTTTCATTTAAGCTACTAAAAGTGTGTAATTCCATACATGCTAAAACACTTCGATTGGTAAATTGTTGTTTAACAGCCTGTGTTGTTGCTTTTAATTTAGATGGAGAATGAGCAAAATCTTTATAAAATGCAAAATCATTAGTTTTAGAAACGAGTTCTAATCTCTTAGCTGCACCTTTAAAAGATTGAATGGCTTCGTAAAATTGAGCATCAGAAATACCTAATTTGTTACACACTAAACGAGCTCCATTTAAATTCATTAAATTATGGTTCCCGAAAATTTGCAAAGGAATTTCTTTTCCGTTGTCCTCTAAAATAGTGGTGCCGTTTTCAATTCGGTGTTTAGGAATAGAGTAGGGCGTTTTGCTAATATGATTTGTTTTTCCTGAATTTGCTGCCACTTTCTGTAGTTCAGCATCTTCATTACAGTATATTAAACTACCATTTGGTTCAATTAAATCAACAAATTTCTCAAACTGATTGACATAAATTTCGAATGTAGGAAACACGTTTATATGATCCCAAGCAATACCACTAAGTATGGCAATGTTTGGTTTATATAAATGAAATTTAGGTCGTCTGTCAATAGGCGAAGCTAGGTATTCATCTCCTTCAATGATCGCAATAGGAGCTTCTTTGGTTAGTTTTACCATTGTGTTAAAACCTTCTAATTGAGCGCCAACCATAAAGTCAGTATCTATTTTATGAAAGTTTAATACATGTAAAATCATAGCAGTTATTGTTGTTTTACCATGACTGCCTCCAACTACAACTCTAGTTTTATCTTTTGTAGCTTCGTAAATATATTCTGGATAAGAATAGACTTTTAAACCTAATTCTTTTGCTTTTATTAACTCAGGATTATCTTCTCTAGCATGCATTCCTAGTATAACTGCATCTATATCTGATGTTATTTTTTCTGGAAACCAACCTATTTCAACAGGTAAAATCCCAGCATTTTTTAAACGCGTTTTCGATGGTTCATTAATCTCATCGTCGCTACCAGTAACTATAAATCCTTTTTCATGTAAAGCTAATGCCATGTTGTGCATGGCACTGCCGCCAATTGCAATTAAGTGAACGCGCATATTTAAACTATTTTTAGTACTACGAAGTAAATCTTTTTAAATAAAAAATGCAGACTCATTGAGCCTGCATTTTAAACATCTTAGTGTTAAGTATTATGCCATTTTAGGACTTGCTTGGCCTAATTGATATAACAATTTAGCATGAGCTGCTAATGCGCCAATAAATGTCTTTTTTGAATAATAAGGCAAATTAAACTCTTCTGCTGTTTTTTTGATAATTGGTGCAATTTTTTTGTAATGAACATGACAGATGTTTGGAAATAAATGATGCTCAACTTGAAAATTTAAACCTCCAACAAACCATGAAAAAGCCCAACTTCTTTGAGCAAAATTAGTCGTCGTTTTTAATTGATGTGCAGCCCAATCATCCTGCATATTTCCTTTTTCATCTGGCAACGGAAATTCTGTTAAATCAACTACATGAGCTGGTTGGAAAATCAAAGCCAAAATCATTCCGCAAGTAAAATGCATAATAGACCAGCCTATTAAAATTTGATACCATGGATTTTCCATAATTAATAATGGTAAGACAAGGCTGTATCCTAAATAAAACATTTTATTTAAGATTAATAAGACAAGTTCTTTTTTGTAAGTTGTTTTTCTGATTGTTAAAAGTCCCATTTTTTCATAACGAGCTAACTGATTAAAATCTTTAGTAGTTGCCCACATAATAGTCATTAAACCATAAAAAAACCAAGCATAAATAAATTGGAATTTATGAATCCACTTATGTTCGGCATGAGGAGAAAATCTTAAAAAACCTGGAGGAGCTATATCTTCATCATGTCCTTCTATATTTGTATAGGTGTGGTGTAAATTATTGTGTTGTAATTGCCAGTTTAATGAACTACCACCAATAAAGTTCATACTACGACACATTAATGCATTTAATTTAGCATTACGAGCATAAGAACCGTGATTGGCATCGTGCATAATAGATAACCCAATGCCACTCATTCCAAACCCCATTAAAATGCATAGTAATGATTGAATCCAAAGATTATCAAAAGCATTGATAATTAATAAAACAAATGGTGTGAAGTATAGGGCAAACATGAAAATGGATTTAATCACCATTTGTGCATTTCCATAACGGGAAAGATTGTTTTCTTTAAAATACTCATCAACGCGTTTTTTTGCAGTTAAATAAAAAGAACGATTTGCGTTGTTGAATCTGATTGATTGGGTACTCATTTATTGTTTGTTTTTTGTTAGTGTGCCAAAGATAAGCTTTAAAAACTCAAAAGTCAAGATTCTTAAAATGTTAATAATGAACAAATTATAGTTTGTAATTCATTTTAGGAGATGTGAAAGCTTATTTCTGAGAGGAAAGTGATTAATAGAGCGATAAGATTAATTTAGCTAATTCTTCAACTTCTTCTTTTTGGCTTTTTTTACCAAATGAAAATCTTATAGAATGATTAGCCTCATCTTTATCTAAACCCATAGAAATTAAAACATGAGATGGTTCATTATTAGCAGATGTACATGCCGAACCTAGTGAAACAGCATATTTGGCTTTTAAATGTGAAAATACAGTAGAACCATCTTTTAATATTGGAAAGTATATGTTAGAGGTATTATAAAGTCTGTATCTTGTTGGTCCATTGATTCTTAAATCTTTAATCTCAAGTAATTGATGCTCTAAGTAACCTCTTACTTTGGAAATATGCATGTTATTATCCCAAAATTCGTTTTGTGCTATTTCGCATGCTTTTCCTAACCCTACAATCCCAGTCACATTTAAAGTGCCGCTTCGTTTCCCGTTTTCGTGCCCACCTCCATGAAATAATGGTATTACATTTACTCTGGGATTTTTACGACGAACAAATAAAGCGCCCACACCTTTTGGTCCATATAGTTTATGAGCAGAGATACAACATATATCTAATCCCATTTCATTCACATCAATAGGTAACTTGCCAGCCATTTGAGTGGTATCGCTAAAAAAGATAGCGTTGTGTTGGTGTGTGATTTCTGAGATTTTTTCTAAATCCTGTAAAACTCCTGTTTCATTATTGGCCGCCATAATAGCTACTAAAATGGTTTTTTCGGTGAAGCTTTCCTTCAATTCATCCAAATCAATACGACCTTCACGATCAACATTTAAGTAAGTAATGTTTGCTCCTTTTTCTTCTAAATAGGAACATGTATCCAAAACAACTTTATGCTCTGTTTTACAGGTAATAATATGATTGCCTTTGGTTTGATAAGCTTCAAAAACTCCTTTTAAGGCCATATTAATAGCTTCGGTTGCTCCTGATGTAAATACAATTTCCGGAGATTCTGCTCCAATAAAATTTGCTACTTGTTGTCGAGCTTTTTCTATAGCGCCGTCTGCATACCATCCTAAAGGATGTGTTTTGCTTGAGGCATTCCCAAAATGTTCAGTAAAAAATGGTAGCATTTCTGCTAATACCCTTTCATCTACTGGAGTTGTGGAGTTATAGTCTAAATAAACCATTAAGCTTTTTCAATGATAGCTGCATAACCTTGTCCAACTCCAATGCACATAGTAGCT
>JBBIUW010000204.1:0-5529 GCA_037440045.1 Sphingobacteriaceae bacterium | reverse complement strand
AAAATTAGGAATGGATGCCATAGATAATAATGGTAATACAATAAAAAATATTGATTTAACTCTTGATCCTCAACCTTCAAGAAGCTACGCATTTTGTAGTGATACTAAGTTTTTTGAAGAATTAGCAAATGATATAAAAGATGTTGATTTATTATATCACGAATCTACTTTTTTAGAAGATAAGAAAGATAGAGCAAAACAAACTTTTCATAGTACTGCTAAACAAGCTGCAGAAATGGCTCTGTTATCAAATGCAAAAAAATTATTACTAGGTCATTTTTCTGCTAGATATGGTAATTTAGATGAATTTTTAAACGAAGCTAAATCTATTTACCAAAACACAGAATTAGCAGTTGAAGGAATAACTTTTTCAATTTAAGATTTTTTGGCACACTATTAGTTGTATGATAATTAAATCTCCAAATGATTTATTTATGAAAACAATTTTTACGTTAACTTCTAAATATAATAGTTATGAAAAACGTAAATCAATTGTTGGTTATTGCAACGATAGTATGTTGTAACCTAATTCCTAATCAAGTTTTTTGTCAATTAAACAACCATCATAAAAACTATATTGATATTGGTTTTGTTGGCGGTTTACAGCACCATAATTCTCCTTTAGCGGGTGTATATGGTAGTGTGGGAACATTTTTTAAGGCGTTTAACCGACCTAGTTCAATTGATATTAGAGTAAAAGAATTATATGTAGCAAACCCAGAGCAGCAAGGCACTTTAATTACTTTTACATACAGAATATCATTAGTAAAAGGATTATTTTTTGGAATAGGTGGCGCTCATGGACATCAAGTAATGATGGATGAATTTTTAACGCATCCAACTTCATCTATAGGAGGAACCAATACCCTTATCATGCATAGTACAGGCTTTAATACAGAAATTGGCTATAATTTTAATTCTTTTATTAAAGATAAATATGTTGGTATATATCCAGTAATTCATCTTGCTTACACGCAATTATTCATGTCTGGTCATTCTATGCCTAACTTAACTTTAAATGCTGGTTTTAGAGTAGGGTTAAAAAAATGGAACTAACTAGGTCTTGTGAATTATTTTTTAAATATAAATTTTGTAATTCCAGAATGAAACGTATCTTTGTTTAAAATTAATCTAAATAAGAAATTTTAATAATGATATCAGTACTTATAGCCGATAAAAACTACTTAAGCAGATTAGGGCTTTTTACATTATTAAGCGCTTCTCCAAATTTTGAAGTAGACTATACAGAAGATGAAAATTTTGAAAATTTAATGGCTTGTATTAAAAAAAGCAAACCAAAAATTTTAGTATTAGATTTTCAATCATTAAACATAAATTCTAAACAAATTTCTATTATTACTAAAACTTTTAAACGCCTACAGGTATTAGCAATTACAGATTATTTAAACAGAAGCGAAATGCAATCTGCTTTAGATTCGGGTGTTAGAAGTTATTTATTGAAAGAGTGTGATAAAGAAGAAATTATCGAGGCTTTACATGCAACACACAATGGCGAACGTTTTTTATGTGGTAAAGTGGCATACTTCTTAGCTAATTCTGATGATTTAGAAGTGATGCGTCCTCAATTAGATAAGGTTTCTTGCCAAGGTTTAGGCATTACAGATAGAGAATTGGATATTATCCGTTTAATATCAGAAGGATTATCAAATAAGTTAATTGCTGATAAATTAGAATTGAGCACTCATACCGTTAACACACATCGTAAAAACATTATGAGTAAATTAGGGATTCCTAATACAGCTGGTATTGTTATGTTTGCTGTTAAAAATAAACTATTAGCTGCTTAGGTCATGCAATCATCTTTAGAATTAAGTGATTTTTTTATTTTGTTCTTAATAGCTGGTATTTTTAGCTTAGGAGTTTATACTCTGGTAAAATTCATGAGAAGTAAAGACTAAATTTTTACCTTATTTCACATTATTTTTCTTTCGTAAGTCCTCTATAAACAAAAGATTTAGCTATCTTTGTTAGCTATTATGCAAGAACAAATTTTAATCCTCGATTTTGGTTCTCAATTTACACAATTAATTGCTCGTCGTTTACGAGAAATGAATGTGTATTGTGAAATCCACCCTTTTAACAAAATTCCTGAACTAACTCCTGAAATAAAAGGTGTTATTTTATCTGGAAGTCCACATAGTGTTAGACAAGAAAATCCTTTAAATCCTAATTTAGGAAATATCAAAGGGAAATTACCTTTGTTAGGTATTTGTTATGGCGCTCAATTATTGTCGCACTTTTATGGCGGCGAAGTAGGTAAATCTAATTCTCGCGAATATGGCAGAGCTAATTTAAGTTTTGTAGAAGATAATAATCCTTTATTTAAAGGAATTAGTAATGAATCACAAGTGTGGATGAGTCATGCTGATACAATCCTAAAAGTTCCAGAAAACTATAATATTATTGCGAGCACACATGATGTAAAAGTTGCTGGTTTTTCCGTTAATGGTGAGCAAACTTGGGGTATTCAATTTCACCCTGAAGTTTACCATTCAACAGAGGGAGCGCATCTTTTAAGTAATTTTGTTAAAGGCATCTGCGGGTGTAAAGGGACATGGACATCTGATTCTTTTATTGATACAACAGTAGCTGAATTAAAACAAAAATTAGGAAATGATAAAGTTGTTTTAGGTTTATCAGGTGGGGTAGATAGTAGTGTTGCTGCAGTTTTATTACATAAAGCAATTGGTGCCAATTTACACTGTATTTTTGTAGACAACGGTTTATTACGTAAAAATGAATTTGAAAATGTATTAGATTCATATAAACACATGGGATTAAACGTTAAAGGCGTAAATGCTAAACAACGTTTTTATGATGCGTTAAAAAATGTTTCTGATCCTGAAACTAAACGTAAAGCTATTGGTAAAGCGTTTGTTGATGTATTTGATGATGAATCTAAATTAATTACAGATGCTAAATGGTTAGGACAAGGAACTATATACCCTGATGTTATTGAAAGTCTTTCTGTAAATGGTCCATCAGCTACTATTAAATCTCATCATAATGTTGGTGGTTTACCTGATTACATGAAATTATCAGTAGTTGAACCATTGCGTAGTTTATTTAAAGACGAGGTGAGACGAGTAGGAAGAGCATTAGGAATTGATGAAGCGTTAATTGGTCGTCATCCTTTTCCTGGTCCAGGTTTAGCAATCCGTATTTTAGGAGATATAACCGCTGAAAAAGTACAGTTGTTGCAAGATGTAGATGCTATTTTTATTGATAGTTTAAAATCATCAGGATTATATGATACAGTTTGGCAAGCAGGAGCAATTTTATTACCAATACAAAGTGTTGGGGTAATGGGCGACGAAAGAACTTATGAAAAAGTGGTTGCATTACGAGCTGTATCTTCAACTGATGGTATGACAGCTGATTGGTGTCATTTGCCATATGAGTTTTTAGCAAAAGTGTCTAATGATATTATCAATAAAGTAAAAGGAGTAAATAGAGTAGTGTACGACATAAGCTCTAAACCTCCTGCTACAATTGAATGGGAATAATATCTGTTTTAAAAAATGATAAGATTTAAAACTACATATTTTGTTTTTGTATTGATGTTATTTTTCAGTTTAGCATCTTGTATTACGCATGCGCAAACTAAATCAACAGACATAAAAACGATTAACGGTAAAAAGTATTATATACATAAAGTAGAGAAAGGGCAGAGCTTGTATGCTATTGCTAAAATCTATTCAATGGATGTGAACTCTATTTTAGCTGAAAATGATGACGCTATTGATGGATTAAAAAACGGACAGGAATTAAAAATTCCAGTAGAAAGTTTATTAACCAAACAAAGTGTAGCCATTGATACTAATAAATATGTTTATCATAAAATTACAAAAGGCGAAACCGTTTATGGTATCACTAAAAAATATGGTATTGATGAGAAAAAATTAGGTTCATATAATCCATCTATTACATCAGGTTTAAAAGAAGGCGATTATATTATTGTAGGAGAAAAGAAAAAGAGTAGTACTACTTCAGCCCCATTAACACCAACAGTTAATACAAATGATATTTATACAGTATTACAAGGAGAAACACTTTACGGAATTTCGAAAAAATTATCTGTAACTCAGGATGATTTACTTAAATGGAATCCAGAATTAAAAGATGGTGTGAAGCAAGGTCAAGTGTTGAAAATTGTTGCAGTAAAAAAAACAACTACACCAGTTGTTGCTCAAACAAATACTGTAGTTGCTCCAACATTATCGTCCGATATTGTTAAAGAAGTTGTAGAAATGGGTAAATCCAAAAAAGGAACATATAACATCGGATTAGTATTGCCATTTAAATTAGCTGAAAGTGAAGGTATAATGATTGAAGATTTAATGAAATCAAAGTCTTCTTTTCCTCAAACCCAAACTTTAGCACTTGATTTTTATTTTGGATTTAAAAAAGCGGTTGACTCTTTACTCGCAAAAGATTTTGAAGTTAATATTCATTTGTTTGATGTAGATGAAAAAGATTCTGCTAAAGTTGAAACAATATGTAAATCTGCAGAATTTAAAATGTTAGATGCTGTTTTTGGACCATTATATGCGGGGGTTTATCGTCAGGTAGCAAATAAAGCTAAACCACTAGGTATTCCAGTTATTTCTCCATTAACTCAACAAAATAAAATATTATATAATAATAGTTTAACTAGCAAAGTAAATCCTTCACAATATACATTAATAGAAAGTTTAGCAGATTATTGCACAGATTCACTTTTAGGAACATCAAACATTATTATTGTAAATACCACATCAAAAGATCAACAGTATATTAAGACCTTTAAAAAAAGGTATAATGATGCTTTAGTTAAACATAATAAAACCTTGAAAGATAGTATTATAGAGGTGAAAGGTGTTACAGGAGTTAAATCTGTTTATGTTCCTAATAAAAAGAATGTGGTAGTATTATTAACTAATAATCAAGTTTATTTACAAGATTTTATTACTCAATTATATATGTTTTCTGATAAGAAAGATGTTGTTTTGATGGGATTTAATAGTGTTGCAAATATTGATAATTTAGATCAAGATTATTTAAATAGTTTACAGTTTCATTTTGCTTCTCCTAATCATATTAGTTATAAAGACTCTACAATTAGAATTCTAGCAAAACAGTATCAAGAAGTCTACACAACAGATCCCACAGAATACTACTTTCAAGGATTTGATATAGGAACATATTATTTATCAAATCTAAAATCTATTGGTCCTGATTTCTTTTTACAATTAGATAAATATTCATCAGAAGGTGTATCAACAGGTTTTAAATTTTATAGACCTGATTCAGAAACTGGTTTTGAAAATAGAGCTGTTTATATTTATAAATACTCCAATTATCAACTACAAAAACTAGGATGGAAATAAATAAAGAAAACATTACAGAGTGGCTAAAATCCCTTCAAGATTCCATTTGTAATGCATTAGAAACCGAAGACGGCTTAGCTAAGTTTAAGGAAGAAAACTGGACTCGTGAAGAAGGCGGAGGTGGGCGTTCTCGTGTTAT
>JBBIUW010000203.1:0-5542 GCA_037440045.1 Sphingobacteriaceae bacterium | reverse complement strand
GATTAAAAAGAAAACATATGATAGAATAAACGAAGTAAAATGGGACGAATTTGCAAAAAGTCCATTAGGATTGCCATTTGTTATTTTATTAGGAATAACTGTTGGTTTTATAACAGGTTTTGTTGGAGCTGGCGGTGGTTTTATTATTGTGCCGGTTTTAATATTTTTTTTAAGATTAAATTTTAAAAAAGCAATTGGCACATCTTTGTGTATCATTGCTCTAAACTCATTAATAGGATTTACAGGAAATATTGGACATCAAAAAATTGACTGGGTAATGTTAGCTATTATATCTGCTATATGTATTGCAGGTATTTTACTAGGTAGTTTGCTTTCATCAAAAGTATCATCTCAAAAACTAAAACCTGCATTTGGCTGGTTCACATTAATTGTTGGGATTTTTGTTTTAATTAAAGAAACATTATTATAGTACCGTGGCAAAATCTGGCGGAATATTCAAAAAAATAATCATTTTACTTGTCTTAGCCTTACTGGCAATTGGCGGTTATTGGGCTTATGAAAATATCTTTAAGAACAACGTACACTTAAACGGTAAAAAATTTACGTATATCTATATTAAAACAGACGCTAATTTTAATGATGTTTTAGATGCTCTTTACTCAGAAAATATTATTGACGACCATGCGAGTTTTGAATGGATGGCCAAAGAAATGAATTTACCAGAGCACATAAATTCTGGTAAATACAGAATAGATGCTAAGATGACTAATCGTTCAATAGTAAAGATGATTATGAATGGGAAGCAAGAAAAAGTGAAATTATTTTTCAATTCTCAAATTAGAACTAAAGAACAGTTTATTGACTATGTATCTGATAAATTAGAAATTGAAAAATCTGAACTGGAAGACTACTGTTCTAATGAAAGTATTTTAGCTGAACATTACGGCTTAAATGCAGAAAATTTTATGGCTCTTATTATTCCTGAAACATATGAAGTGAATTGGACAACGCATATTGATGATTTATTTAATTTACTTGAAACAACTTACGATAGTGTTTGGACAAAAACCAAGAAAGCAAAAGCAAAAACATTAGGATACAGCGTTCCTGAACTTGTTACCATCGCATCTATTGTTCAAAGCGAAAGTGGTATTAAAACAGAGCAACAAAAAATTGCAGGTGTGTATATCAATCGTTTAAAGCAAGACATGAAATTACAGGCAGATCCAACAGTAGTTTTTGCCAATGGTAATTTTGATGTACAACGTGTATTATCTGCTGATAAAGACATTGATTCGCCTTATAACACTTACCGTTACAAAGGATTGCCTCCTGGACCTATTTGCTTAGTAAATCCGAGCACAATTGATGCTGTATTAAACTACACGAAACATAGTTATACTTATTTTTGCGCTAAGTCAGATTTTAGTGGCTACTCTAACTTCACAAACGATTATAGCGTTCATCAAAAAAACGCAAAAGCATATCAAGACGCATTAAATAAAAAAGGCATTAAACGATAATTATAAATGAAACATTTAATAATTGTACTTAGTTTACTATTTTTTATAAAAGGAATTTCTCAGCCTAATTTAGTGCCTTACCAAATTAAAAATCAAATTACATTTTATAATAATTCTACTAAAAAATTATTTAAACAAAAATGG
This sequence comes from Sphingobacteriaceae bacterium, assembly GCA_037440045.1. Classification (GTDB taxonomy): domain Bacteria; phylum Bacteroidota; class Bacteroidia; order B-17B0; family Aurantibacillaceae; genus UBA4416. The sequence continues at coordinate 3,914 of JBBIUW010000203.1, read as the reverse complement.
GATTCTGTTTATATGTTTAACGAAAATGTAGCTTGGGTAAAAACAGTTAATAAATGGGGATTGATTGATACTGCAGAACAATACTTATATCCAATACAATTAGATGAAATTTCTTATTTTATTCAAAATAAAGCAAGAGTAAAAAAAGATAATCATTGGTTTTGGATTAACACAAAAGGAGCATTAATTGAAAAAGACACTTTTATAATAATGAGTTGCGGTGGATCGCAAGGATACGGTTCATTATGTGTTGGTCAGTACAAAAAAGATAATAAATACGGGTTAATTATTAACAGATATAATCAAAAAACAAAAACATCAACGTTTGATACTATGCCTGCTATTTATGATGAATTATTAGATGTATATGGCACATACATTAAAACACAAATAAATAATAAAATTGGGATAACAAGTTCTGCTACTGGTAAAATTATAACCAAACACATGTACGATGTTATTGAATTTAATACCACTGATACCGATGGCAACCCAAAAGCATTACATAAAGTAATTAAAAAAGGCAATATTGGTTTTTTAAATCAAAAAGGTAAATTAGTGATACCTTGTAAATATAAAACCGCAACCACATTTTATAATGGATTAAGTTTTGTATCATTAGCAAACGGTATAAGCTACTATATAAATTACAAAGGATTTGAATATTATTCGAAATAAACTATGAGCATTTTCAAAGAAAAATTAAATAAAAAATTAGCATCAGCATTATCTGAAAAAGGATTTGAAGAACCAAAACCATTACAACTTAAATCCATTCCAAAAATTAATGGTGGTTTGGATATTATAGGAGTTGGGCCAAATGCCAGTGGTAAAACATCTACCATTTTAATTAGCGCTATGCAAAAACTAAACTATGCATTTGAAGATGCTCCAAGAGCTTTAATCATTGTGCCTGACGAAGAAAAAGCATTAGCCATGCTTGAAGCTTTTAAGCAATTATCATTTAATAGTGATTTAAGAGCTGAAGCAGTATATGAAAGTGGAAAAATAGATAAGCAAACAGAAGCGGTTTATTTTGGCACAGATATTTTGATTGGTACGCCAAGAAGAATTATGGAGATTTATATTCGTAAGAACTTAAATATCACAAAAATAAAACTACTTGCATTTGACGACGCCGAGATATTAGTAAAACAGAATATATTAAGCTATCTCGAAAGACTTTCATTAAGTCTACCTAAATGTCAACACATTCTTTTTACTAGCGAACTAAATGCAAAGGTTGAGAAAATAGTAGATAAATTTTTAATTGCACCTACTGTTATTGAAGTGGAAGCGTAATGACGTTATTTAGGTTGCCCTTTAATAAATTTACTTAATTCATCTTTAGAGTTTCCAAAGTTTAATAAGTCGTCTATCTTATAATAATTCTTTTTATCTAATGTGTGTTTATACATCCATTTAGCAAAGTCTAAGCGTGCATCATCAAACGAAAACAATTTAATCACTTCCATTACTTGATTTGTATTCATATACTCATCATCAAACACTTGTTTAGCTTTTCCTAAACGCTCATCATCAAAATTAACTTTTTTAACTGCTGCTAAACGCTCATTAAAATCAGCTAACGAAATAGCTGTTATAGATGGTGTTGCCGCTACCGTTTGAGTTACTACAACCGTTGTAGCAACAGGTGGTGTGGGCACTGTAGGAGTTGGCGTACTAGGCATTCCCATCGGCGGTTCTGGCTCATCAAACATTAATGATTTACTTTCCAATAAAATAGAATAATTTCCAACGTTATCCTTTAAGATAATATATTTTGAAACATACTTTGGCTCAGAGCTTAAAGTAAACGTTAAAGCCGACATAGAACCAGCCTGTAGTAATTTTAATTTATAAGTAGTTTCATCCAGCATTTTAAATGTGAATGTTGAATTATAATCGTTAGTAAAACGAATCCCATTTAAAGACCCAATAAACTTAGGATAATCGGCAGAGGCATTTCTGATAATAATTTTCCCTAAATCTTGCCCAAAAAAGGTATAAGAAAACAAAATAAGACTACTACATAATAAACTAATTCTCTTCATAATAATTGATTTAATAAATTAAAAGTAATAAAAAATTCAAAAAAGATACACTACCCTATTAGCTTTAAAATATCTTTCTCAAGTGTTAACGTGTGGGTATATCCGTAATTAAAAATTTCGTCCGATTTTTTTACATCAAAAATGCTATATCGGCTCATGTTAGGTGGCTCTATAAACAAATGACAATGACTTGTTTTATCTTTCACAGAACTGCTTAATGCCAAATGAAAACTCCTATCAATGATATCTTTCATATGAATTTCATTCACTTCTTTTTTAATAGAATTTACATGACTACCTATAATGATATCGCATGTGTTTAAAAGCGGCTCAATTGGAAAATTATTTAATACACCACCATCAACAAAATAAGAGTTATTGAATTGCAAAGGCTGAAAAACAACAGGAATGCATGAAGAAGCCATTAAAGCCTGAGATAAATTTCCTGAAGAAAAATATACCACTTCTCCTTTTAATATATCGGTAGCAGCTATATGTAAGGGCATTCTTAAATCATCAAATGAATTGTTTGGGAAATATTGTTGATACATTTTTTCAAAACCTTTCATATTAAAAAATCCTTGTTTCTTAATCAACACATTTGATATATTAAAAAAATCTCCTTTCTCAACAATGCTTTTTATTTCGTTTAAAGAATAACCACCTGCATAAAATGCTCCAGCAATAGCACCTGCACTTGCTCCTGAAATAACAGAAGGCTTAATACCAAATTCTTCTAAAGCTTTTAAAACACCTAAGTGAGCAATTCCTCTTGCTCCTCCACCCGATAATACTATTCCAATTTTGTGTTGCATGTTTATTTAAATCTTTCGTAAGCTTCTTTTTCCAATTCCTCTCTAAATTTTGGATGTGCAATTTTAATTAATTCTTTAGCGCGTTGCTCCATATTTAACCCAAACAAATTAACCGCGCCATACTCGGTAACTACCCAATGGATGTGTCCTCGTGTAGTAACAACGCCAGCTCCTTGTTTTAAAAATGGAACAATGCGAGAAATGCCTTTTCCTGTGACAGAGGGTAAAGCAATAATTGGTTTGCCACCTTCCGATAATGCAGCTCCTCTAATAAAATCCATTTGTCCACCAATGCCCGAATATTGATAAGTACCTATGGAATCTGAACATACTTGTCCTGTAATATCAATTTCAATGGCACTATTAATAGCAGCCACTTTTGGGTTTTGAGATAAAATGCGTGGATCATTTACATAATCAATTTCTAATGCTTTAATGATAGGATTATCATCCGCAAAATCATACAGAGCTTTAGTACCTAATAAAAAAGATGTAACGCAATATCCATTCACTTTTTTCTTCTGGCTATTATTAATAGTTCCATTTTTAATAAGTGGAATCGCTCCATCAGAAAACATTTCGGTGTGTATTCCTAAATTTTTATGATTGGTTAAATTTTTTAATACTGAATCTGGAATAGTACCAATACCTAATTGAAGCGTAGCTCCATCTTCTACTAATCCTGCAACCAACTTCCCTATTTTATCTGTTGCATCATTAGATTCGGTTGAATAATTTACTTCAGGTAAAGCATCTTCTACCCAAACAGCAGCATCAAATTTACTAAAAGGCACAAAGCCGTCTCCATGTACTCGTGGCGTATTGGGATTAACTTGTGCAATGACTATTTTAGCATGATCTACTGCTGCTCTGGCAATATCTATAGATGTTCCTAAAGAACAATAACCATGTTTATCTGGCGGAGAAACTTGAACTATAGCCACATCTAATGGCAATATGTTTCTGGTAAACAGCAAAGGAATTTCACTTAAAAAAACAGGCACATAGTCGCCCACTTTACTATTAACCGCAACACGATTTGAAG
>JBBIUW010000202.1:0-5556 GCA_037440045.1 Sphingobacteriaceae bacterium | reverse complement strand
TTTACCAATTTTAAAATAGTATTTTCTATAAATAAAAAAGCCCTCACAAACTTGTGAGGGCTTTTTTATTTTAATTACACTTAGTTATTCAATTATTAATTTATATAGTTTAGTTCCTTCGTTTGTATTTGCTTTTAAGTAATAAACCCCTTTGCTCATCATACTCATGTCAATGGTTGTTTGATTTGAATTTTTGATGGTTTCAGTTTTTACAGTTTGTCCTAACGTATTAACGATGATAATATTTAAACTTTCAATTGATGTTGAAGTAGTAATTGTAAATATACCATTGTTTGGATTAGGAAAAACATTAATGCCATTGTCAGCAACAATATTATTAATACCTGTACATGTACTTACATTTAAAGTAATAGAGCTATTACTATTACATGTTCCATTTGACCCAGATACCGTATAAGTTGTTGTTACAGTGGGGTTAGCTACTACAACATTTCCACTGGAACTACTTAGTGATGTAACAGGACTCCAAGTATAATTTGTAGCACCGTTTGCTGTAAGAGTTGCGCTTTGACCTGTACAAATTAATGTTGGAGAAGCAATAGCTGTTACTGTTGGACTTGGTGAGACATTTACAGTAAACGTTACGGAATTTCCAACACATGAGCCATTGCTACCTGATACTGTATAAATAGTTGTTGAAGTAGGTGATAATGTACTTGTAGAGCCAGAGCCAGAAGGCAACCAAGTATAAGAAGTTGCACCAGTTACATTAGCTACAACTGAAGTTCCATTACAAATGGTTGTGTTTGTTATTGATGTGGCAACGGTTGGTGTTGTACTTACATTTACTGAAATAGTTTTTGACGAACTACATGTTCCATTTGAACCTGTTACTGTATACGTTGTATTTGCAGTAGGGGTAACAACTATAACAGTTGTTGTTTGTGAGCCAGGTAACCATGCATATGTTGAAGCACCACTTGCAGTTAATGTAGATGATTGCCCTGCGCAGATACTAGCTGACGAAGCAACTACATTTATAGTAGGACTAGCAGTAACATTGATAGTGAAATTTTTTGGAGTACTTACACAACTTCCGTTACTACCTGTTACTGTGTATACTGTTGTTGAAGTTGGAGATAAAGTACTCGTAGAGCCTGATCCAGTAGGTAACCAAGTATAAGTCGTTGCTCCAGTTAAATTTGCAACTACAGAAGCTCCACTACAAATAGTTGTGTTTGTAATTGATGTAGCCACAGTAGGAGTAGAGCTAATATTTATTGTAATTGTTTTTGTTGAGCTACAAGTACCGTTTGAACCATTTACTGTGTAAGTTGTATTTGCCGTAGGAGTAACAACAATAGAAGTTCCTAGTAGTGTGCCAGGATTCCAAGTATAAGTAGTTGCACCGCTTGCTGTTAATGTTGATGATTGTCCTGCACAGATTGTTGCAGATGATGCTGAAATATTTACAGTTGGATTTGGACTTACTGTTATAGTTATATTTTTAACAGCACTTGTACAGCCACTAGTAGAACCTGTTATAGTATATATTGTAGTTGACGTTGGAGATAATGTACTTGTAGCTCCAGAGCCAGATGGCAACCAAGTATAAGTTGTTGCTCCTGTTAAATTTTCAACAACAGAACCACCAGAACAAATTGTTGTATTGGTGACAGATGCAGCTACTGTTGGTGTAGCTGTAATAGTTATAGTTTTTGTTGCAGTAGTAGTTCCTGTACTATTGGCAACTGTTAATGTAATTGTTTTTACACCTGCTGTTGTATAGGTTACAGATGTGTTTTGAGCAGTAGCTGTTGTTGGCGTTCCTCCAGCCATTGTCCATGTCCAACTTGTAGGTCCTCCAATTGAAGCATCTGTTAATGTTATAGGAGTTCCAGTACAACCTGTACTTGCAGAAGAAATTGCTGCGGTTGGACTAGTAGCTCCAATACCCGTGATATTAATGTTGTCTAAATAAATTGCATCACCATAATGTCCTCTATTAATAAAAGCAATCATTACGTTAGCCTGACCAACATATGGGGTTAGGTCAATTGAATCTTTAACCCATTGCGATGCTGCAGTTGGAGTAAATACAGCTGATGAAGTTGCTGTGGTTGCAGTTGCTAATTGTGAACCTCCCTTTAAATAAGGATAGGTTGTAGAAGTGCCACAGTTAGTAGAGATTCCTATTTGTAATGTATCAATGTACGGTGTGGTAAATGTTTGAGAATATGATCTGTAAAAAGTCATTTTTGCACTTGTATAACTAGTTAAGTTAACATATGTTTTTAATTCATCTCGAGTAGGAGTTATACTGTCAGACCAGTTATTAAATAAAGTACTTTGTGTGCTATTATATCCAGCAGTTGTAGCCAAATTCCATGTTTTATTATCACTTCCTGCATCGGTAATATACCAGTTGGTTGGTGGATAGGTTGCAGATTGAAAATCTTGTACCAATGGTAAACTAGCAGGGCTTACAACATTGATATAGGCGGTTACAGAATATGTACTACTTCCAATTGAGTTTGTTGCTACTAATTGTACGCTATAACTTCCAGGAGTATTATAAGTTATTGTAGGATTAGAAACTGCTGATGTTGAAGGTGTTCCTCCTGCAAAAGTCCATGTAGTAGCCGTTGGAGAGCCTGTGCATAGGTTTGTGAATATAACTGTTTGTCCTGGACATACAGTAGTTCTATTCGCTGTAAAGCTAGCAGTTGGGGCTCCCAAAGCACAATTGCTTGAAGTAAGAGGTATCATTAATGGTAGTCCGCAAGTGTTTCCTGCTTGTGCATTTCTAACCATTACAGCTAAGCCACCATTTAAATCATCTGAGTTTAATGTTCTTTTTGATTGTCCATTAATTAAAGCATAATGCATTAAGTCATTACTATTAATAACATGACCTAGTTGGTGTCCGTGTCCTAACTCGTGAACTGTCACAGATTCAAAATCGTATTGGGATCCGCCTGGAGCCGCAGGACCGTATTGCCATGTCCCTCCTCCTGGTGTATTTGCAAATTGAATGTCTAATTCAGATACAAACCAAGTTTGGTTCGGATCTGAACCACAACCCGATGCATAGTATGAACATTGTCCCAAAATACCAGCCGCTAAAGCAGAATTAAATGTAACGATATTAACATTATCATTTGCAGAAGCAGAGATAGTTGAGGTAGTAGTTGCTGTTGGCCAATTAATATATGTAGCACATCTCCATGTTTGTAACGAACGCTGAAACGCAGCTTTAGCGGGTGCATTTGTATTAAAATTAACATTATATGTCCAAGTGTAACCACCACCAGTTTGATTGATGTGTTTTGTGATGTATCTATAACCAGCTCCATTATCAACATTAATATGAGAATATGGAATTGTTAGTGTTGCTGTACTGTTTGATCCATTAACTCCAATGGTACCTGTACCTGCTTTTGATGGAACCTTAACTTGAATTTGAGTATTTGTCCAAGATATAATTTCACTCGCTAATGGAGAAATTGTTCCAGTACCACCATTGTCAGAATTTTTAAAAGTTACTAAAGAAGGAGTTATCACTGTTCCGAAACCAGAACCATTAATTGTTAATACGGAATATGTTCCTGCTGTAATTGATGTAGGAGAAAAGCTAGTGATAGCTGCAATATTTTGAACTGTATTAACTGCAGGCGTACTAATTTGAAATGGATTTATTGGTTTGATTTGAACGTAACTAGCTCCAGTTAGTTGAGAGATAGTGTTGTATAAATTCACAGATGCATTTTGATATTTATTAAACGGCTCATTAGCTATATCGCTTTGTATATCATATTTAATAAATCCTTGAGCACTAGCATATGCTTCGTATACTTGCTTGCCAAACTGTGATGGTTGGTTATTAGTGTTTAAAGTAAAAACACCAACATCTCCAACGTTTAATTCTAATGTTGGTTCAAATACATGTTTAGCATTTCCCACAATACCTCCCTCAGTGATAATTTCTACAAATGGAGAAGATGTGTTTTTGAAAGCTTTATACACTTCAATTAAGTTTGAAGTATAAATTTTATCGTGATTTGAGTTCCAAAAACATTGTTGATTAATTACTTTTCCTTCAATAATTAAAGATGATTGAGGAACCCTTTGGCTTAATAATACAGGATGCATTAAGCATTGAGCCGAAACCTGAAAGATAGATGCGGTAATAATACTGCAGATAAGTAATATTTTCTTCATGTGAATGATGTTTAGTTATAGTAAATATAATGAATGAGAGAGGTAAAATCAATTTTTTCAATAATTCTCCAAAAAAATTAACAAATACAGTTTAAACAATTTAGTGTTTATTTCTATTGCTCGTTTTTTTAGCTTTTGTATACTAAAAAAGATAGATTTATAGTAAATCTAAAATTTAGTTTTATGGCAAAGAAAGCAACTTCAAAAAGTAACGAGAAAAAGATATTTGTTCTTGATACCTCTGTAATTATTTACGATCATACAGCAATCAAAAATTTCCAAGAACATGATGTTGTAATTCCTATAACAGTTTTAGAGGAATTAGATAATTTTAAAAAAGGAAATGATACTAAAAACTTTGCTGCTCGTGAATTTACCCGTTATGTAGATAACATGTCAGGTAATCATTTGTTACAAGAGTGGACACCAATAAATGGAAGATCACATGGTAACTTTAAAATTGAAATGCACAACTCATCTAAAATTGATGCAGAAAAAATTTTTCAAGAACGAAAAGGCGACCATCGCATTTTAAATGCAGCTTTATATACTGCAGAAACTAATCCAGATAGAAAAGTTGTATTAGTTACTAAAGACATCAATCTTCGTATCAAAGCCAAATCATTAAATCTACATGCTGAAGATTATACAACAGGAAAAATTTTAGCAGTTGATGAACTGTATACAGGAAATAGTACAGTTGATAAAGTAAATCCTACAATCATCAATACAATTTATGAAAAAGGATCTTGTCTAGTGAAAGATGTTTTGAAGAAAGATGTACCTGAAGATAATCACTATTATGTTTTAAAAAATGGAAATGCATCTGTTTTGGCGCGTTATGAGCATTCTTCAAAATCATTAAAACGCGTTACCAAAACTTCTTCTTATGGCATTATTCCTAAAAATGCAGAGCAATCATTTGCTTTAGATGCTATCATGAATCCCGATATTAAATTGGTAAGTATTCAGGGTGTAGCAGGTACAGGTAAAACATTATTATCATTAGCTGGTGCGTTGGAACAACGTCGTAATTATCATCAAATTTATTTAGCGCGCCCTATAGTTCCTTTAAGTAATAAAGATATTGGTTACTTGCCAGGAGATGTAACATCTAAATTAAACCCATACATGGAACCATTATGGGATAATTTAAAATTTATTAAGAGTCAGTTTTCCGATAAAGACAGAGAATTGAAAGCGATTAATGAAATGATAGAGAACGAGAAAATTGTGATTTGTCCTTTAGCATTTATTCGTGGACGTAGTTTGAGTAATATGTTTTTTATTGTGGATGAAGCTCAAAACTTAACGCCGCATGAAGTAAAAACAATTATTACACGTGCTGGAGAAAATACAAAAATTATTTTAACT
>JBBIUW010000201.1:0-5557 GCA_037440045.1 Sphingobacteriaceae bacterium | reverse complement strand
CTTCAGCTAAAACAATAATATTTTTACCATTGATAGTGTATTGATCAACTTGAGGCTTGATAGTATCTTTAGTTGAACCATAAGTTTTATTTAACCAAGCCATATCAATCTCTGTATCAAAGTGACCAATGTTACAAACGATAGCACCGTGTTTCATTGATTCAAAATGACGACCAACAATAATGTCTTTATTTCCAGTTGTAGTAACTAAGATATCTGCAATTTTAGCAGCGTTATCCATTTTCATTACTTGATAACCATCCATTGCAGCTTGTAAAGCACAAATTGGGTCAATCTCTGTAACAATTACACGAACACCTTGAGATGATAATGATTGCGCCGAACCTTTACCTACATCACCATAACCCGCAACAACAGCAATTTTACCTGCCATCATCACGTCAGTTGCACGACGAATTGCGTCAACTAATGATTCACGACAACCATATTTGTTATCAAATTTAGATTTAGTAACTGAATCATTTACGTTGATTGCTGGTAATAATAAAGTACCATTTTTCATACGCTCATATAAACGGTGAACTCCAGTTGTTGTTTCTTCTGATAATCCTTTGATTCCAGCTGCTAACTCTGGGTAAACATCAAATACTAAATTTGTTAAATCACCACCATCATCTAAAATCATATTTAATGGTTTACGCTCTTCGCCAAACCATAAAGTTTGTTCAATACACCAATCAAACTCTTCAGCTGTCATACCTTTCCAAGCATATACTTGAATACCAGCTGCTGCGATAGCTGCTGCTGCATGATCTTGAGTAGAAAAAATATTACAAGAAGACCAAGTAACCTCTGCTCCTAATTCTACTAATGTTTCAATTAAAACAGCAGTTTGAATTGTCATATGTAAACAACCTGCAATACGTGCGCCAGCTAAAGGCTTAGATTTTCCATATTCAGCACGAAGAGCCATTAATCCTGGCATTTCTTCTTCTGCTAATTTAATTTCTTTACGACCCCATTCTGCTAATGAGATGTCTTTTACTTTGTACGCTAAGTACTTTCCTGTTGCTACTGCTGACATGTTTATTTGTTTATTTATTTGTTTATTTTTTGTAACTATGCAAAGATAAGATATAAGTTTGTAACACTCAAACTATTAAAAGGTTTATTAATTAAGATTTGATACAGGTTTTTAACATAAAAAAAGGGCTTTTTTACGGATTATTGAACCTAAAAGCCTTTGCAGAGCAAGAAAAACTATCTGCTAAACGCGATATTGAACTAAAAGGACGAAACTATTTAATAAAATATCTTTTACATAACGATTGCCAAACAGCTTATGATGACAAGGGTAAACCATACTTAGTAGGAGATAACAGGCATATATCTATTTCTCATTCACACGATTTTTTGGCAGTAATTGTAAATGAACTTGAATCTACAGGCATTGATATTGAACTTAAACGAGATAAAGTTCTTAAAATAAAACATAAATTTTTAACAAATGAGGAATTGTTAGAGGCAAATGATGACGTTGAAAAATTATTGATTTACTGGGCTGCAAAAGAAACTCTTTATAAGATTTATGGGTTAAAAGAAGTTGATTTTATTCAACATTTGTTTGTAAAACCATTTACAAAACATAATTTAGGGACAATTATAGGGCAAATAAACTTACCGTCGTTTAATCAATCATTTGAATTACACTATGAAATATTGGATGATTATGTTTTAGTATATGCCTTAAATAAAATAGTTAACTGAAAAATTGCTACAAAAAACATCACATACAAAACTCATTATTTTAATTGACCCAGATAAGTATAATCCTGAGTTAGTTAAACTTGCTAATACATGTCATGTATCCTATATTTTTGTGGGAGGTAGTTCTTTAAAAATCAAAAACTTCGAAAAAACCATTAAATCCATCAAATCATTAACTAATATTCCTGTTATTATTTTCCCAGGAGATGAAACTCAAATTTCGAAAGAAGCTGATGGAATTTTAATTTTATCATTAATCTCTGGAAGAAATGCTGAATATTTAATTGGTAAGCATGTTAAGGCTGCTTCAAAAATAAAAGCATCAAAATTACACGTCATCCCAACTGGTTATATTTTAGTAGATGGAGATAAAAAATCAACCACACAAAAAGTAACCAAAACAAAACCTTTACTTCATAAAAAAGAAATCATTGAAACTGCTTTAGCAGGTGAATTATTAGGAAAAAAAATTATTTATTTAGAAGCTGGTAGCGGTGCAAAAAAAACACTACAAACCTCTATTATCAAAGACGTAAAAAAAGCTATTTCTGTACCGTTAATTGTTGGTGGAGGTGTAGACACTATTGATAAAGCAAAAAAAATAATAAATATTCAACCTGATTATTTGGTTGTAGGCAATGCTCTTGAAAAAGATTTAAATTTATTGAAAGACTTAAATAATTTATTTACAAAATGAAATTAGTAGTCATTACTCAGTCCCATAAAAGCGATACAGAAATTGCAAATATTATTCAAATGTTTGAAGCTGGCTTAGAGACTCTTCATGTTCGAAAAAATCGTTTTTCTACGAAAGAATTAGACGCATACATCAGAGAAATCCCTGTTCATTTTCATAACCGAATTATTATTCATTCACATCATAAATTAGCACTTAAATACGATTTAAAAGGATTTCACTTTACATCCACTCACTTAAAACAAAAGTTTAAATTATGGTGGAATACAAAAATGATTTATTTACGTAAACCTCACTTAATTAAAACAATTTCCTACAAGAGAGTTGCAGAAGTATATGGGCAACAAAAAGTAGAAACAAATTATTGTTTCTTAGGTACCATGTTTCATAATGTATCCGGAGAATTGTACAGCGGATTTTATCCAGAAACAATTAAAGCTGCCATTGAAAAATCTGGCAAAAAAATATACGCAAGAGGTGGAGTAAACGAAAAAAGTGTAGAATTGGCCTATAAACTAGGATTTCATGGCATTGCATTGTATGGGCATTTATGGAAAAGCTCAAATCCTTTCGAAAAATATATTGAATTCATCCGATTTTGTAAAGAAAAAAACATTCCTTTAGATTAATGACTACTTGGGATTGGATAGCTTTAATAACAGGTATCTTAGGAGTTATATTAACTATCTTTGAAAGTATTTGGTGTTGGCCCACAGCATTAATTTCAGTTGTTATTTCAGGAATTACATTTTATAACCAAAGATTATTTGGCGATGTTGGATTGCAGGTCTTTTATTTTTTCAGTGGTGTTTACGGCTGGATTTACTGGGGCAAAAAAAAGGGAGAATTTTTTCAAGTTACCAATATGCCTAAAAAATGGATATTACCTATCATTACATCCATAGTAATTCAAAGCATTATATACTATTATGTTTTGGGTTATTTCAAATCAGATCAAATTTTATTTGACTCCATATTGACTTCATGTAGTTTTACTTGTACATTTATGATGGCAAAAAAGTGGGTAGAAAATTGGATGCTATGGATTGCAATTGACGCTGCATATGTATTTTTATACATCATCAAAGACTTACCAACCTATGCCCTGCTCTATGGTTTTTTTAGTTTAATGGCTTATTACGGATTTTACTCATGGAAAAAACAAATAAAAACGATATAAAAAGAATAGTTCTTATCGGTCCTGAAAGCACTGGAAAAACAATGTTATGCGAACAATTAGCTAAACATTACAATACTGTATTTGTTCCTGAGTACGCGCGTACTTATTTTGACGAAAATGATATTGATAATTACAATACCAAGGACTTAGAAATTATTGCAAAAAAACAATTAGAGCTTGAAAAAGAATATCTACCAAAAGCCAACAAATTTTTATTTTGCGACACCTCGTTAATCACTATAAAAATTTGGTCAACTCATAAGTTTAATAAAGTTCCTAGTTTCATTACAAAGTCGATTAAAGATAATGACTATGATTTATCTTTAATAACTAATAACGATGTGCCATGGGTTGCAGATCCACAAAGAAGAAATGAAGACTTAAGAGAACATTTGTTTAAACAAAACAAGCACGAATTGCAAAAACTAAATGTGGATTATAAAATCATTAAAGGGATTGGTGAAGACAGACTTAAAAACACCATCGCTATCATTAACGAAACCTTTAACTTATAAATTCTATCACTATATTAAAAAACGATTCAGGTTGCTCAGCATGCACCCAATGGCCACTATTAGCAATTGTTTTTAATTGATAGTTTGAAAAACGAGAGGCTATATCTTTTTCATCCTCGTTTGATATATAATTTGATTTCTCACCTCTAATAAATAATGTAACCGTATTACTTTTAAAATCAGGAACACTAACACCTATGTTGTTATACTCTGCTGTAATAATCTTAAGATTAAAACGCCAAGCCATTTGCTTGCTTTCATCCTCACGCCAATAGATATTTTTTAATAAAAATTGTTTAGTTCCAAAATCAGATATATATTCACTCAAAATAGCTTCAGCCTCTTTTCGTGTATTAATTTCACTAAAATCAACAGCATCTAATGCTTTTAAAACGGCATCATGGTGTGGTTCATAAGCTCTTGGTGCAATATCAGCTACTATTAATTTTTGAGCTACATGTGGATACATCTGTTCGAAAAACATAACCGTTTTACCTCCCATACTATGGCCTAAAAGAATAACATTTTGTAATTGATGTGTATCGATAAACTCCTTTAAATCCATCGCCATTACTTTATAATCCCAAACATCATCGTGAGGAGATAACCCGTGGTTCCTTTGATCAACTGTAAATACTCTGAATCCGTTTTCTGAAAAACGTTTTGCTAATGTATTCCAATTATCACTTTGTCCAAATAAACCATGTAATATAATTAATGGTTGACCTGATCCAAATTCTCTATATGCTAGTTTCATTTATGTTTAATATATTATGTTTAATTGTTTATTACAAAATGTTATATAAATCAGTTAAACAGTTTTTAGTCTTCAATATTTAAAATCAATTTTCGTAACATATTCATCGCAGCATTTGCTGTCATTTGAATATTGCGTAGTCTGTTATCTCCAAAAATAAAATGCTTTATCAAAACTTTATCTCCAAAAGCAACAGCAACCCACACAGTACCTACAGGTTTTTCAGAAGTTCCTCCCCCTGGCCCAGCTATTCCTGAAACTGCAATAGCAACATCGGCATTAAAAACTTTTAAAGTTTCTTTTACCATTGATTCCACACATTCTTTACTAACTGCTCCATACTTCTCAAATATGGCATTATCTACTTTCAATAAATCATGTTTAAACTCATTATGATAAGGGACAATACATCCATTGTAATAATTAGAACTACCTGCTACACTGGTTATTAAATGAGATATATAACCTCCAGAACAACTTTCAGCAAGAGCTAATTTTAATTTTTTATCTAATAATACTTGCCCGAGTATTTCTTCTAATTTTGGTTGTTCTTTGCCATATTCTTCGTAACCATAAATATATTTATCTATTAATGGTTTAACTTTTTCAACTTCTTGTTCAATTCTATTTCAAAGTTTTTTCCTTCAACCTTGAAATATTCTATGTCTATTTCTTTAGAG
>JBBIUW010000200.1:0-5573 GCA_037440045.1 Sphingobacteriaceae bacterium | reverse complement strand
AGCTCCTGTATTCCATGAATAACTTGTAGCTCCACTTGCTGTTAAATTTGCAGATGACCCTGAACAAACTGTTGCATTTGACGCAGCTACTGTAGGAGTAGGCGTTACTAAAACACTTACAGTTTTTGTTGCAACAGCTGCACATCCTGCTAAATTTCCTGTAACTGTATATACAGTATTTGCTGTTGGAGACACAACTACTGTTGATGTATTTGCTCCTGTATTCCAAGTATAAGTTGTTACGCCTGTTGCTGATAATGTTGCTGATGATCCTGAGCAAATAGATGCCGAGTTAACTGCAATAGATGGAGCTGAACTAACTGTAATAGATGCTGTAGTAGATTTTACACATCCTGTTGCTGAAGTTCCTGTTACTGTATAAACTGTATTTGCAGTTGGCGACACAACTAAATTAGCACCTGTTGCTCCAGTATTCCAAGAATAAGTACTAGCACCTGATGCTGTTAAGGTTGTTGTTGAACCAGCACAAATTGTTGTACTGTTTACTGCAACGGTTGGTAAAGCATTTACTGTAACAGTTACTGCTTTTGTATTAGTACATCCATTAGATGTTCCTATAACTGTATAAGTAGTATTAGTTGTTGGTGTAACTGAAATAGATGCAGTTGTTGCTCCTGTATTCCATGAATAAGTTGTTGCTCCACTTGCTGTTAAATTAGCAGATGTACCTGAACAAACTGTTGCATTTGAAGCAGCTACCGTAGGCGTTGCATTTACAGTAACACTTAAAGTCTTAGTGTTTACACAACCACTGGTTGTTCCAGTAACTGTATAATTTGTAGTTGTAGCAGGTGTTACAGAAATAGAAGATGTTGTAGCACCTGTATTCCATGAATAGGTTGTAGCACCAGATGCTGATAACACAGCCGCAGAACCAGCACAAACAGTTGAACTATTTGCAGTAATAGTAGGTAATGGATTAACCACAAATGTTTGTGTAACTGGCGTACTTGTTCCTGAAGATGTTGCCGCTGTATGTGTAACACTATAAGTACCAGCAGCAGTATAAGTAACGCTTACGTTTGATGTAGTTGCTACACTTGGAGTTCCTCCTGGAAATGACCAAGTCCAACTAGTAGGCGATCCAGTAGAAGCGTCTGCAAAAGTAACAGGACTATTCACACAATTGTTAGAAGACACAGTAAGACTTGCTGTAGGAGCAGTAACTGCTGGATCCCAATGTAAAATGATACCAGAAAAATAAGCATTAGCTGCTGGAGTTTGATGATCTGCAGCAGGACCTTTAGTGAATGTATAAGACGTAGTAGCAGTTCCAGTTGTTCCGTGATTCCATGTAGATTGAAGAGTCACTTTATAAACTCCATCAGGTTGTAATGTTCCTGTTGCTGCAGCTCCTTTTTTTCCATCCCATGTAATAGAATAAGTTGTCCATGAACTTCTTGTAGCACCAGTAGTTCCATCTACCGTATTACAAGCTGCCGCTAAACAGTTTCCTGCAGTACCTCCTGCATTTACAGACCAAGTTGGTAAGTGATCACTTGTTCCACCCCCTGCATAACGTAATTTGGTTTTTACAAATGTACCGGTTCCTGTTCCTGTAGTGTTTTGAATCCACGCTGCTAAATCATGCTGCGCATTACCGTTGTAGGTGGTTGCTTGGGCTACTTCCGTAAATGTAAAAGTAAGCGTTCCTGCTGTTTGTGAAAACATTACCGAAGTAAGGCTTACTAAGACAGCAGTAAGTGTGTAAATGAGTTTTTTCATGTTCTTTAAAAATTAAATTCTAGTGTTTTGTTTATGCTAATTTACTGCTAAAATAAAATACTAATCTGTAGTAAAACTGAACATGAAAAGATATTAAAAATATTTTTTTACAATGCCTTGAGACGCCTTATTTTATTGATAATAATGAAATTTGGAGTATTTTTGTAATACAAAAAATCGCAGATTTAATTTGTAGTTTTTTTGTATAAAAAACACTAACTCATTTTAGAAAAAATTAGTTTTTTTCTACAAACTCCATTAAGAGTTTACAAACCTCCATATATTTTGTGAGAGGCAGCGTTTTTTCAACATCATAGATATCATGATAAGCCTGAATACCTCCCATAGTATAGATAAAAAAACTAGGAATGCCTTTCTCTGTAAACCAATAATGATCGCTGTTAGCTGCTTTACCACGTTGTTTAATTTGTTTGAGGTAATTTTTCGAATCATTAATTTGTTTTAATTTTTCAAATTGTGATTTAAAAACAGTTGCATTCACCACCATAATGCCTTCGTCACCTGTACCGAGTAAATCCAAATTAGTTAAAAATTTTATTTTAGATAATGGAAAAATAGGATGTTCCGAATAATATCTAGAACCCAATAAACCAGCTTCTTCTCCACTAAA
This sequence comes from Sphingobacteriaceae bacterium, assembly GCA_037440045.1. GTDB lineage: Bacteria > Bacteroidota > Bacteroidia > B-17B0 > Aurantibacillaceae > UBA4416. Next base: position 3,196 of record JBBIUW010000200.1, on the reverse strand, counting down.
GAAAATAAATGCTATCGAATATTTAGAGGGATGTGATTTATAATATTTAGCCAAATTCAATAAAACACTCACACCACTAGCGTTATCATTAGCTCCTGGGAAGTAAGCATCTTTTCCCATAGCTCCTAAATGATCGTAATGCGCTGTAAACACTATAAAACTATCTGGTTGCTGAGTCCCTTTTATATATCCACATAAATTTTGACATTTAAAACTAGGGATAAATTTGTTTTCAAAAATCACATCTATATTTTTCAATTCTTTAGGAAATGAATCTTTTAATAATTCGATAATTGTTTCATCCGCTAATTCAGTAGCTACTGTATAAGTCAATTTTTTTTTAAGTTTAATTTTCAATGGAAATGGTCTTCTTCCATCATTTGCTTCGTAAGTGACACTATCAGTTTTGTATAACTGAAATCCTTGTTTTAAAGTTTTAGCCGTTGGCTCAATTAAATAATCTTTTCCAGCAACTAATGTTTTTCCATCAATCTTAACAGACATTTCGTTAGGAAAGGTGTTAACAGGAAAGGAGTATGTTTGCGCATACGATTTACCAAACTTTAAAAGCCCAATCGATTTTAATTCTTTTGAAATATAAGATGCTGCTTTATTAACGCCATCATTTACATAACCTCTACCGAGCAATTCCTTTGAGCAAAGTTTTTTAATAACTTGACGCGCATAAGCGGTATCTTGACTGTGAGAAGTCAAAAATGAAAAAAAAGTTACAATCAGTAAAATGTATTTCATGATGAATTTTAATAATTATCAAACAAAGCTAAATGATTCACTTTCGACTTCACTCGAACTGACATCTACTATTTAAGAAAAACGTTTTTGCGCTAAAGCATATAAATTTTTAACCACTTCATTATCTTCTTTCCAAGTATAAATTTGCTTTAACCCATTTAAATAGTTGTTAAGTTCAGCAAGAGATGATACGGCGTTTATTTGTTCAATCGCAATGTTATATTCTACTGCATTAGCAGCAAATAGCTCGTTAATAAATCTAAACTTATCATTAATACTAATGGCAATTTTAGGTAATTCTTTAGCAACAGGTGTTTCTATAACCTGAGGTTGAACACGTTCAACTATTGGCTCTATGACTTTTTCAACAACAGGAACTTTTATCTCCTCAACTGGTTTTAACTCTTCTTTTATGACGATAGGTGCAGGTTCTATAATCTGTTCTTTAACAGGTTCAATAATAGCCGTTTTTTCTTCAGGTGTTGGCACATTCATCAATTTAATATGTAAATTCAAATCAGGTGATATGTCCTTATGTTCTTTTAGAACTAAAAATGCAGACACTAATTTATTAGATTGATGTATAGCATTATGCAATTGTTCGGCGTACTGAGTGCTTGGCGACGGATGTTTTTCGAATTTTTCAATAGCTATTTTTAATTCCTGTAAAGACGTTTGAAGTTGTTTCTGTAAAATATCCGTTTGCATAATGTGAATAATTAAAAATTAAAAATACTGCATTTTATGGATTCTTAGTTTATTTTTAGATTTTGTTATCAATATATAATAAACATGTTTTTAGAAAACATTAAACATAGCACAGGACGTAAAGGCTGGATCGAGGTGGTTTGTGGTTCCATGTTTTCTGGAAAAACAGAAGAGTTGATTCGACGTTTGAAACGTGCACAATTTGCCAAGCAAAAAGTAGAGATTTTTAAACCTCAAATTGACACTCGCTACCACGAAGAAAAAGTAGTATCGCACCAAGGAAACGAAATACACAGCACACCTGTACCTGCTAGTGCCAACATTTTATTATTGGCAAATGATGTTGATGTAGTAGGAATTGATGAAGCTCAATTTTTTGACATGGAACTCGTAAATGTTTGCAATCAATTAGCAGATAGCGGGGTTAGAGTTATCATTGCGGGTTTAGATATGGATTTTAAAGGTCAGCCATTTGGCCCGATGCCTGCATTGTTGGCTAGTGCCGAATATGTGACTAAAGTTCATGCCATTTGCATGCATTGCGGAAGTTTAGCGCATATTTCTCATCGTACTTCTAAAGAAACTAGCTTGGTATTATTAGGCGAAACAGATAGCTATGAGCCATTGTGCAGAGATTGTTATAACGAAGCTAATAAGGGGAAATAATCAATATTAAATCCAATTTTCTTTTCTAATTTCATAAACAAAATTCAATTTACTAGGCTCACCATAGTATTCAATTTCTAGTTCTCCAATTTTATTTGCTCCTATTCTTTCAATGGCTTTTTGAGAACGTATATTATTGGCGCCAATATGAAAAATAACCGAATCAACACTCTGAAATGCATGTTGTATCATTAATTGCTTTGAAGCTGGATTATATTTGCTTCCCCAATGACTTCGTGCAAAAAATGTGTAACCAATTAGTATGGATTTGTTGCCCGGATTAAAATCATAAAAGCGAGAACTCCCAATAACTTTTTCTGTTTGTGCATCCGTTACTAAAAAAGCGCCTCCTGATTCGATAGCACCTTTAAAAAAAGTTTCGAATACTTTTCGTTTGTATCTGTCTGGGTTTGGGTGTTGTTCCCAAATTAATGGATCAGATGCAACTACATACAAATCTTCAAAATCACTTTGCGCTAAGGGGCGCATTTTTACAAATTCATTTTCAAGTATTGGCTGTAGATTAAAGAGCAACATAATTATTTTTTAGTTTTTTTAATCACCTCATTAATTTCATCAATCACCATATCAGGTGCTTCTTTCTGAATAAAATGTCCTATTTTATAAGATGAAATCACTTTTGTGTTTGGATTCATTGTTTTCCAGTTTTCAAAATACTGGATACGATATTCCATTTCTTTGTTCACATAATCATTATCTGCATCAATTTTTCTAGCAATCATCACTGTCATTGGGATATCCGTTGGCAACTTTAAATCCTTTACAATTCGTTGGTTGGTAGAAAAACCTAATGTATCAAAATCAAAACATTGTTTAGATTCTGCTTTTTGGGCTTTGTATTTCCCTTCTAATTTTAAATAAGATTTGAATTCATCTCTAAACACTACTTTATCCGAATCATTTCTAATTTCTAATCCATGTTTAAATTCATATTCATGCGATGGGTCAATAAATACCATACCATTAACTTCCTTTGGATACATGCTCACATAACAGCGCATAATATATGTACCCAGTGCGTGGCCTACTAAAATATAAGGTGGCTTTA